>WFPT01000127.1 GCA_015487365.1 Aquificaceae bacterium | reverse complement strand
GTATTAAAAGAGGGTGAGACTATTTCAAAGCCTAAAACATCTACCGGGTCCCCCCAAAAGTATATCCTTAAAACGTCCCCCGGCCCTAAGATGTAGTCTTTACCTAACGTTGCAAGCTTTATTTCACTCACTTGGCAGTAGTTTCTGATTTGGCTTACATTAAGGCTGAAATTTAAAGGAACATTCCCCGTATAGTTAGGGGGTATAACCTTACATTCAAAAATATCATATCCAAACTGCTTTAAGGGCTTCTTTAAGTTTAAAATTTTTTGATACATAAGCTCAACCTTTGAAAGCGAAAAACTCAAACTTATTAAAAATAATAGTAAAATCATGCTACTTTTATTAACCTTTTTAAGAATTTTTCCCAAGTTTTTGGCATATTTTGTAGCTCCTCTTGGGCAATTTCTTTTACCCTTTTTTCGTCTATTTTTCCTTTACTCCTTACCTTTACCTCCAGAACTTGGGGCTCGTTTATGGGCTTTCCTATCTGGGAGACTATGTAGGTGTAGGCCTCCTCTACCCCTTCTACTTCTTCTACTACCCTCCTTGATATGGCACTTGCGGTTATGTTGTAAATCTTTCCTACGTGGGAAACGGGATTTTTACCAGCGGTAGCCTCTAAGGTCATAGGTCTGTAAGGAGTAATTAGGCCGTTTGCCCTGTTTCCCCTACCAACCTGACCATCGTCTCCACTCTCTGCGGAAGTCCCAGAGACCGTCAAGTAAAAGGAGTTTCTCCTTTCATCGTCCGCGGTGTTTATAAAGAGTTTAAAGTTTTGATAGTAATCTTTTAGGTGCTCCTCTAAACTTTTCCTAACTTCTTCTTTGGCTTGTAGGTATTCCCTTGCACTTTTTAAATACCTACTTACGAAGGCACAGGCTACGGTTAGGTTTATCTCCTCACCCCTCCTAACTCCCATAACCTTTACATCCTCTCCTACGAAGGGAAAATCCCTTTTTATCCTTTCTGAGTTTAAAAACTTTTCCGCTTCAAAGACCAAGCTCTCCAAGGTGTCCAAGGGAGCATAACCCACCCCAAAGGAGGTGTCGTTAGAGAGTGGGACTTGCCCCTTTGAAAACCTCAAAAATAGGTCAATAAGGTCTGAGCTACCTTCCCTAAGTTTTATAAAGAGTTTTACATCCCTTTCTACATCTAAATGCCTTATGTTTTTAGAAAGCCATTCCTTTGCCCTTTCCCTTACAAGCTCTTCTACTTCACTCCCTTTAATAGCCCTACCCACCAAGTATATTTCAATGGGTGAGGTAATCTTTCCTCCACCAAACTCAACCTCAGAAGTTCCACCTATTAGGAGAGCTTTATCGGTGTTGTGGTGCATTATGGCTCCAAACTCCTTTAAATAATACTCGCACAGGGTTAGGGAAACCTCCTCCGCCAAGTAATCGCATATGGTATCAGGATGCCCTATCCCCTTCCTTTCTACAATCTCCACAGGTGCATCGTAAACCGCTCCAAAGTCCATATAACTTACCACTATCCTTTCCATTCCAAGGGCCTTATTTTATAACTTTTTTAGATAAACTTTCAAGTTTTCAACCCTTTCCACCAAGGCCTTGTCTCCCTTCTTTAAATCCTCCTCCGATACTCCCTTCCAAAGCTCTCCGTTTATCATTACATACCCCTCTCCCCCCTTAAAGTCTTCAACCACTTGGGCTACCTTACCTATTAGCTCCTCCTTCCCAAGCATCCTCTTTTCCTTCCTTTGGGCCTTTAAGCTGAAAAGGACCAAGGCAAAAAGTGCCAGGGAAAAGAGGAGGGAGGTAAGGAGTAATTGCCACCTGTTTTCTACAAAGTAGGGTAGGTAAAGGTATGTTCCAAGGAGTAGGGATAGGGCTCCCGCAAGGGCCAGTCCCCCAAAGGTAGGAGTTATAGCCTCCAAAACTAAAAAGAAGACACCTACTGCCATAAGGAGGATGGGTAGGTAGTCCGTAGAAATTAGGTTCATCCCATAAAGGGCAAGGACCAAGCTTATGAGTCCAACGGTTCCCGGTAAGAGGGCTCCGGGGTTTAAGAGCTCGTAGATTAGGCCGTATAGACCCAGCAAAAATAGTAAATATGCAACGGTGGGATTTGTTATAAACTTTAAGAGTTTTTCCTTACTATTGGGCTCAACTAAGACCACTTCCTCCCCCTCCCTGTTTAACTTTCTTAGGAGCTCTTTCAGGTCCTTTGCTATAAAGTCAATTACTCCCTTTTTTAGGGCTTCCCTTTCGGTAAGGGAAATACTCCTTTTTACCATAGCCTCTACGACCTTAGAGTTCCTGTGCCTTAGCTTTGCAACACTCCTTACCAGAGCCAAGGTATCGTTTAGGACCTTCTCCCTCAAAATCTTATTTTCCTTCCCAAAGAGACTTACCGGATGCGCAGAGCCTATGTTGGTCCCAGGAGCCATTACGCAGTATTTTGCGGAAATGGATATTATGGCACCAGCAGAGCCCGCCCTACTCCCAGAAGGGTATATGAAGACCACCGTATCCACCTTGCTCTGTAAAAACCTTGAAACTATTTTCCTCGTGGTCTCTAAAAGCCCTCCGGGAGTGTTTAGGATTAGAATGAAGGTGGAAGCCTTTTCCCTTTCACTTAAACCTAAAACTCTGTCTATGTAGTCGTAGGTAGGTGGAGTAATGGGTCCCTCCCACCTTGCAACGTAAACCTTTGCAAAGGAAAGGCTGAAAAAAACTAAAAGTAAAAGGAGCTTAAAGGCCATAATAGCTTACGATAGCGCTGGAAATGGCCAAAACTAAATCTTCCTTCCTCCTTAAAGTCTTTATCCTCTCCTTGTATATGGGTAGTTTTTCTTCTAAAAACCTTATGCCAAAGTCTCCCCTCAGAAAGTCCGGGTCGCTAACTATTTCCCTGTATAAGGGAATGTTTGTGGGAACTCCCCTTATGGTAAATTCTTCCAAGGCTCTCTTTGCCCGGGAAACAGCCTTTTCCCAAGTTAAAGCCCAAACGGTCATCTTGACCATCAGAGAATCGTAAAAGGGTGGTATTATGTAGTCCTTATAGACCGCCCCGTCTATCCTTATACCGGGTCCCCCCGGTGAGTAGTAAGCTGTTATCTTACCCGGTGAGGGTGCAAAGTCCCTCTTTGGGTCCTCCGCGTTTATCCTGAATTCAATGGCATAACCCCTAAAAGTAATGTCTCCTTGATAGAAGGGTAAGGGCTCACCCTCAGCAATCCTTATCATCATCTCCACTATGTCTATACCCGTAATGGTTTCGGTTATGGTGTGCTCTACCTGCAATCTCGTATTCATCTCTATAAAGTAAAACTCTCCCCTCTTTAAATCCACCAAAAATTCCAAAGTCCCCGCATTCTCGTAGCCTACCTTTGAAAGGGCTCTTACACTTTCTCCCAATATTTTCATCCTAAGCTCTTTGGGTAAAACGGGACAGGGAGCTACCTCTATAAGCTTTTGGTGTCTCCTCTGCAAAGAGCAATCCCTTTCACCAAGGTGTATTATGTTTCCGTATTTGTCCCCCAAAACTTGAACTTCTATGTGCTTTGGGTTTTCCAAATACTTTTCCACAAAAAGCTCTCCCCTTCCAAAGTAGGTTTTAGCTTCTCTGTAAGCACTTTCAAACTTTTCCTTAAACTCCTCCTCCTTCCTTACCACCCTCATTCCCCTACCCCCTCCCCCAAAGGCAGACTTTATCAAAACGGGAAAACCTATTTCCTTTGCAACCTTTAAGGCCTCCTCCGGGTCCTCCAAGGGCTCCTCGCTTCCGGGAATTACGGGAAGTCCCGCTTCCTTCATTACCTTCTTGGCCAAAACCTTATTTCCAAAAAGCCTTATCTGCTCAGGAGTAGGACCTACGAAGGTTATACCCTTTTCCCTGCAATACTGGGCAAAGTCTGGGTTTTCCGCCAAAAAACCATAACCCGGGTGTATGGCATCCGCTCCAACCTGCTTTGCCAAATCCACAATCCTTACGTAGTTCAGGTATGCCTCTATCGGGTCCCCGGGAATTAGGTATGCTTCATCTGCTTTTTTAACGTAAAGGCTCTTTACATCCGCTTCCGAATATATGGCTACGGTCTTAATCCCAAGCTCCCTACAAGCCCTTATTATTCTACCCGCAACCTCACCCCTGTTTGCTATAAGGAGTTTTTTTATCACTTTAAGTCCTCAAAGGTAATACCTACCGCTCCCTTACAGAGCATCTCCTCTATGGCCCTCTGGCTGTCTCCCTCCTTTACATCCACACCCTTTATGGCATCCAAGAGCAAGAAGGCAAAGTATCCCAAGTTTAAGGCTCCAAGGACCGTATTCTTTACGCAGTAATCTGTGGCAACTCCCCCTACAAATACTCTCCTTATTCCCCTCTCTTTTAAAAGTTGGTCTAAGTTTGTTCCCTGGAAGCCCGAATAGGCGTCAAAGTCCTTGCTGGTTCCCTTTGAAATTATAAACTTGTTGTCCTGAGGAATTTTAAGGTCAGGGTGAAACTCCGCTCCCTCTGTATTTTGAACGCAGTGGGGTGGCCAAACTCCACCATAACCCTTAAAGGATATGTGCTCCTTAGGGTGGTAGTCTCTTGTAAAGAAGACGGGAAGACCCAAGGAGGAAAACTTTTCTATATACCTGTTTAAGGGTTCTACCACCTTATCACCCTCTGGAACTTCAAGGGCACCCCCCGGCATAAAGTCCCTTTGGACATCCACCACTATAAGGGCATCCCTTTCCCCAAGACTGACCCTCATAATAAATTAATTATAGGTTGTATGGTAAAATAAAGTTTTATGGTAGTAGTGATTGCTAAAAACAACGAGAGCCCTGAGAAGCTTTTAAAGAGATTTAAAAGGTTGGTGGAACAGGAGCAGATTTTAATTGATTATAAGAGGCACGAATTTTACGAAAAGCCCTCCGAAAAGAAGAAGAGGAGGGAAAGGCAGAGGAAGAAAAAACTTGCAAAGATAAGGAAAAAACTCCAACAGGGTGGAATTTAAAAACCTATGGAAAGTTATACCGCAAAGGCAATAAGAAAGCTAAGTGGTATAGAGCACGTTAGAAAACGCCCCGCTATGTAT
>WFPT01000126.1 GCA_015487365.1 Aquificaceae bacterium | reverse complement strand
GGCTCAACCATAAAGCCCCTCATAGTGGGTTATGCGGTGGATAGGGGCCTTTTCAGCTTTTCAGATTTAATAGATACTTCAAAGCCCGTAAAGGTTGGTTCAAAAAAAATAAAGGACCTCTCCTTTCACAAAAGCTTAACCCTTTCAGACGTTTTAGTTTATTCTTCCAACATAGGGACTATAAAGGTGGCAAAGCACCTTAAAGAGGAAGACTTTAAAAATATAGTAAAAGTCTTTCACTTAAAGGAAAAGACGGGAGCTTTTGTGGGTGAGGCCAGCTCAAAGATACCGGATTTAAGAAGGGAGGAGGCAAGGCTTTACATGGCCATAGGTCAGGGAATAGCCTTAACACCCATAAGACTTGCTTACAGCTTCTGCTCTGTTGCTAACGGAAAAATCCTAAAACCTATACTCATAAAAAAAATCTTGGACTCTCAGGGTAACACCCTTTACCTTGCCAAGGGGGAAGTTTTAACCTACTACCCCCTGTCGGAAAAAACTTTAAGGGAGCTCAGGGGTGTTTTGGTGCAGGTGGTTGAAAGGGGAACGGGTGTTAGGGCAAAGTCCAGATACTTTTTTATAGCTGGGAAAACGGGGACCGCCCAAAAGTTTATTAACGGTAAGTATTCTAAGGAAAAACTCATAACCTACTTTGTGGGTTTTTATCCCGCAACCAGACCAAAGGTCTGCGCCCTCATAATGGTGGATGAGCCCAAAGGGAAAGATTTGGAGGGGGGGAAGGTTTGTGCCCCCTACTTTAAGGAGCTGGTGGAAAGGAGTGCCTACGTTTTAAAACTAAAACCCGACAAAAAATTTTAAAGGTGTTATATTATTATTAAGGAGGTGTAAGGGATGTTTCACATGCCCACTTTGAGTGAGTGGTTGGTGATAGGTCTAATACTCTTTGTCCTCTTTGGGGCAAACCGCCTCCCCGAGGCGGGCAAAGCCTTAGGGGAAGGTATTAAAAATTTTAGGAAGGCCTTGGCGGGGGAAGAGGAGGAGGCAAAGGAGATTAAGGGAAAGGAAGTAAAGGAAGGTGAAACTCCTAACCCTTGACGTAGGTAACACCACCTTAGACGCCTGCCTCTGGGGGGGGGATAGGCTTTTAAGTTTTAAGAAGCTAAGGACTTTAAAGGAGTTAAAAAGTTTAAGCTTTGATTATGCCCTCGCCATAACCGTAAGGGAAAGCCTAAGGAAAAGTTTAGAAAGCCTTAAAATAAGGGTCTTAAAAAGGGAGGAAATTCCCATAAAGAGCAGGTATGAAAGCTTCCAAACCCTTGGTATAGACAGGCTCTTAAACGCCTACTCCTTCTCAAATTTTTTTCAAAGAGGGGAGTAGTAATAAGCCTTGGGACCGCTGTGGTAATAGACCTAATCTTAGACGGTGAGTTTGTAGGTGGTTTTATAACCTTAGGCCTTTCAAAAAAAGTATATTGCCTAACGGAGGGTGCGGAGGGGATACCTAAGATGGAGTTAAGGAAGGTGGAGGTGGATGTGGGTAAAAATACGAGGGATTGCGTTCTGGGAGGGGCCTACCTGGAAACCAAACTCTTCCTTAAAGGGGTTTTAAAGCTTTGGGAAGAGAAGTTTGGAAAGCTGAAAGTAGTTTTAACGGGGGGGGACGGCGAGTTATTTAAGGAGCTGGGTAGGTATGAGCCCCTCTTGCCCCACCTTGGCCTAAAAAAGCTTGCAAAAGAAAAAATTTTTAGGTTATCATAATCTTTACTATGGAAGGGGACAGGGTCCTTTTAGAGGTAAAGGAAAAGTATTTTCCACCCAAAGAATTAGTGGAAGGAGCGAACGTAAAGGATTATGAAAAGCTTTACGCTGAGTCCATAAGGGACAGGGAAGGATTTTGGGACAAGGTTGCCAAAGAGCTCCACTGGTTTAAAGAATGGGATAAAGTTTTAGAGTGGAACTACCCTCATGCCAAGTGGTTTGTAGGGGGTAAGACCAACATAACCTACAACTGCTTGGACAGGCAAATAGAACTGGGAAGGAAAAATAAGATAGCATACATATACTTGGACGAAAGGGACAGGGAAAGGAAGATTACCTACGGGGAGCTCTTGGAGCTGGTTTGCAAAATAGCAAACGCCTTAAAGGAGCTTGGAGTTAAGAAGGGAGACAGGGTTTCCATATACATGCCCAACTCCATAGAAGCGGTTGCCTGTATGTTGGCCTGTGCAAGGATTGGAGCTATACACAGTGTGGTCTTTGCGGGTTTTTCAGAGGGAGCCCTCAGGATGAGGATTGAGGATGCAAAGGCTAAGGTCTTAATTACCGCTACCTACACCCTCAGGAGGGGTAAGAAGATAGACTTACTTTCTGTGGCAAAGAAGGCAACCCAAGGTCTAGACTTTGTTGAAAGGATAGTCGTTTGGGACAGGGACAGGGAAGGAGTAAAGGGGGAAAAGCTGATAGACCTTTACTCTTTAATAGAAAGGCAAAAGCCTCACTGTGAAGTGGAAGTTATGGACTCAGAGGACCCACTCTTTATACTTTACACCTCCGGAACCACCGGAAAACCCAAGGGTGTTTTACACACCGTCGGTGGCTATATGGTAAATACCTACTACACTTCCAAGGTAGTCTTTGACCTAAAAGAAAACGACCTTTACTTTTGCACCGCGGACATAGGCTGGATTACGGGACACTCTTACATAGTCTATGGAATCCTTGCAAACGGAACTTCCTCTTTAATCGTTGAAGGGGCTCCAAACTATCCGGATGTGGGTAGGTGGTGGAGGTATATACAAAGGTATAGGGTAAGCATCTTATACACCGCACCTACCGCAATAAGGATGTTTATGAGGCATGGGAGTGAATTTTTAAAGGAATACGACCTTTCCTCCTTAAGGATTTTGGGGACGGTTGGAGAGCCCATAAACCCTGAGGCTTGGCTTTGGTATTACAAGTATGTGGGGGGTCAAAGGTGCGTTATAGTAGATACTTGGTGGCAGACGGAAACGGGAAGCCATATGATAACTACCATACCCTCTTACCCTATGAAGCCGGGTAAGGCGGGAAAGCCCTTCTTTGGAATAGAGGCAAAGGTGGTGGATAAGGATGGGAAGGAAGTTCCTCCCAACACGGTGGGATTTTTGGTAATAAAGAGTCCTTGGCCTTCAATGCTGAGAACCTGCTGGGGAGAGCCCCAAAGGTATGAAAAGTATTGGAACACCATAAAGGGTTATTACTTTACGGGAGATTTGGCCAGCTATGACGAGGAGGGATACTTTATGATACTGGGAAGGTCTGACGATGTTTTAAACGTTGCGGGACACAGGATAGGGACCATGGAAGTAGAGAGTGCGGTGGTAGAAAACGAAAGGGTTGCAGAATGCGCTGTAATAGGGAAACCCGACCCGGTAAAGGGACAAAGAATTAAGGCCTTTGTAATATTAAAGGAAGGGGTAAAGCCTTCAAAGGAAGTGGAAGAAAGCATAAAGCAAACCGTAAGGGAGGTTTTAGGCCCAATTGCGGTTCCCGACGAAATAGAGTTTGTGGAAAAGCTACCAAAAACAAGGAGTGGTAAGATAATGAGGAGGATTCTTAGGGCAAAGGAGTTAGGTTTGGAGCTTGGAGATACTTCAACCTTAGAAGACTGATGCTCCCTGAAAGTTTAAAGGAGGAAATATTAAAGAGGGTTTCCAACAAAGAGCTGGCCAAAGAGTGCCTAAAATACCTAAAAGTTGAAGAAAAAAACGGGAAAAAGTATATAGTTGAAAACTTTAAGGACTTTAAAAACCATAAGTTGCTCTTTACCCTCTTAGAGTGTATAAAGGTGGGAAACCAGATTTTAAACGAAAATGGCTAAAAACTTTTCCTTGGGAATACTCTCCTTTTTGTTCCTCCTTTCCCTCTTTCCCGGTTTCTTTTCTCCCTACCCTTATGATTTACAGTTCAGGGACTCTCCCTTCCATCCACCTACCAGAATTCACCTATTAAAGGAAGGAAAAATTACCTTCCCCTACGTAAAACTTTACAAACTAAAAGACCCACTCTTTAAAACCTATGAGGAAACCTCCCTCTCTTGTAGGCTAAAATTTTTTACCAAAACTCCCTACGGCTTTAAGTTCCTTTTTGTGGAAAGACCCTGTAAGTTATTTTTGCTTGGAACGGACCAGCTGGGAAGGGACATCTTTTCAAGGCTTATATACGGGACGAGGATATCCCTCTTGGTGAGCATAGTGGGAGTCTTTACCACCTTTTTAATAGGGAGTTTGGTAGGTGGCATTTCCGGATACTTTGGGGGTAAGGTGGATAACTTCCTAATGAGGGTAGTAGAAGTTCTAATGGCCATCCCAACCTTCTACCTTATGCTAAGTTTAAGGGCCATCTTTCCCTTGGAAATGCCATCCTTTGAGGTCTTTTTAATGGTGGTCTTCATCCTCTCTTTTTTGGGTTGGGCAAGCCTTTCAAGGGTTGTTAGGGGAATAGTTTTATCTTTGAGGGAAAAGGAGTTTGTCCTCTTTGCAAAGGTTTATGGGGCACATCCCCTCTTTATACTTTTAAGGCACATTCTTCCAAACACCCTCTACTACATAATAATTTCCGCAACCCTTTCGGTTCCCTCCTTCATACTGGCGGAGGCCTCTTTAAGCTTTTTAGGTTTAGGTATTCAGGAGCCCTACCCGAGCCTTGGAAACATGCTCTCCTATGCAAGGGACATAAACGTAATCACCAACTACCCTTGGATGCTCTCACCCGGAGTGGTCCTCTTTTTAATAGTCCTTGCCTTTAACCTCCTGGGTGATTACCTAAGGGAAAAAATGCTGTAAAATTAATTGTCTAATGGAAAACTTAAAGAGGGTTGATGAGGAGGTTTATAGGGCGATAGTGGGAGAGCTTGAAAGGCAACACTACCACCTTGAAATGATAGCGTCTGAAAACTTTACCTCAGAGGCGGTCCTTGAAGCCCAGGGGAGTGTTTTAACCAACAAGTATGCGGAGGGGCTACCGGGTAAGAGGTATTACGGGGGTTGTGAGTTTGTGGATGTAGTTGAAAGGCTTGCAATTGAAAGGGCCAAAAAACTCTTTGGAGCGGAGCATGCAAACGTTCAACCCCACTCGGGCTCTCAGGCCAACATGGCCATATACTTTGCGGTTTTAAAACCCGGAGACACCATAATGGGAATGGATTTAAGCCACGGAGGACACCTAACCCACGGCTCTAAGGTAAATTTTTCTGGAAAGTTTTTCAAGGTTGTCCCTTACGGACTAAACCCAGAAACGGAGCTAATAGATTACGACCAACTCTACAAACTGGCAAAGGAAGTAAGGCCTAAGATGATAGTGGGGGGAGCCTCCGCTTATCCGAGGATAATTGAATGGTGGAAACTAAGAGAAATAGCGCAAGAGGTTGGAGCCTACCTTATGGTGGATATGGCACACTATGCGGGTCTAATAGCGGGAGGAGTTTATCCAAACCCTGTAAAAGATGCCCACTTTGTAAGCTCTACCACCCACAAAACTTTAAGGGGTCCAAGGGGAGGCTTCATCCTCTGTAAGAAGGAGTTTGCAAAGGTAATAGACAAAACCGTCTTCCCCGGAATTCAGGGGGGGCCATTAATGCACGTAATAGCAGCAAAGGCGGTAGCCTTCAAAGAAGCCATGAAAGAAAGCTTTAAAGAGTATGCCAAGAAGGTGGTAGAAAACGCAAAGGCTTTGGCAGAAGAGTTAAAGAAGGAAGGCTTTAAAATAGTCACGGGTGGGACGGACAGCCACATAGTTTTGGTGGATTTAAGAAACTTCAAACTAACGGGCAAAGAGGTAGAAGAAGCCTTAGAGAGGGCTGGGATAACCGTAAATAAGAATGCGGTTCCCTTTGACCCACTACCCCCCACCAAGACCAGCGGAATAAGGTTGGGAACACCCGCCCTAACCACTAGGGGAATGGGCGAAGAGGAGATGAAGAAAATAGCAAAACTTATTTCTAAGGTGGTAAAGAACATTAAAGACGAGAGGGTAATAGAAGAGGTAAGGCAGGAGGTAAGGGAGCTCTGCGAAAGCTTCCCCCTCTACCCCTCTTTAAGGGAAAGGGTAGCCCACCTATTGTAGAAAGGTCAAAAATACACCCACTACTATTAAAAGAACACCCAAGAAGTTAATTAGAGAAAGCCTCTCGTTAAAGATGAGGTAAGAAAAAATTAGAACCAAAGCGTAAGTTAAAAAGGTAAAGGGATAGACCTTGCTTAAAGGTAAGAACTTTAAGGAATATACCCAAAATAGGGAGGAAATTCCATAAAGAATAAAGCCAGCGTATAGGGAAAAGCTCTTTAAGTTTGCCTTAGAAAGTTTAAAGAGGACTTGCCCAAGGCTTGCACTTAAAGAGGAAAAGAGCAAGAGGAGGTAAAACTTCATAGCCTCTCTTCTATCAGATACCTTGGTCTTCTTTTTACCTCCATATATATTTTCCCCACGTATTCACCCACTATCCCTATTGCCATAAGGTTAATACCGTTTAGTAGGTATAAGGGCAGGGCTATGGAAAACCATCCCGGGATGCTCCTTCCCATAATCTTAACTCCTACTGCCCAAAGGGAAAGTAAGGTTGCTACGAGGAAGAGGACGAAGCCTGAAAAAAGTATGAGCCTTAGGGGAGCAACGCTAAAAGAGGTTATACCTTCCAATGCAAAGGAAACCATCTTGGTTATGGGATATTTACTTTTACCAGCAAACCTTTCCCTCCTCCTATAATATAGCTCCTTGCCCTTAAAACCCAAGTAGGGGAAAAGTGCCCTTAAAAATAAATTCACCTCCTTAAATTCCCTTAAAGTTTCCACCACCTCCCTTGATACCAACCTAAAATCCGCATGGTTTTTAACAATCCTTACCCCCATCCTCTCCATAAGGTTGTAAAAGAGTGAGGCGGAAATCCTCTTAAAGTTAGAATCTACATCCCTTTCCCTTCTTACCCCATAAATTATTTCATAACCTCCGTGGTAGAGCTTTACCATTTCCTCCATCAATTCTGGTGGGTCTTGCAGGTCCGCATCCATGGTAATGGCCACATCGTATTCTGACTCCAACATACCACAAAGGAGGGCATTCTGATGCCCAAAGTTCCTCCTTAGCTTTATTCCCTTTAACTTGTTCCCGTATTTAGACTTTAACCCCCTTATAACTTCCCAAGTCCCATCTTTGGAGCCATCATCCACCACCAAAACGTAGCTCTCTTTACTGACTAAGGCCTTTTCCTCCAATTCCCCTAAAACCTTAAAGACCCTCCTCAGGGTTTCCCCTATCACTTCCCTTTCGTTAAAGCAAGGTATTATAACCGCAAGCTTAGGTAAGCCCATCAAAAACTCTCAGGTTTTACCTCCCTAAACTTACCCTTAAAGCCCCTGAGCTTGTAAATGCTAAGCTTTCTAACCACCTTCCCCCTATACCTGTAAGTAAATTCCCTTTTTAGTATAACCCCATCAAAGGCCTCCCTCACCCTGTCGTCCAAACCCAAAGCGTAAGTTATAAATATCCCATTAGAACCCCTCTTTAAAACCATCTCCTTCTTCCAGATATCGTAATCGTTCATACGCCTCCCTAAGTTTATGCAATATACCTTTGGATGACCCTTCGTATAAAAGGCTAACTCCGCACTGAGCTGATAGGAGGGAGCAATTATAAAATCCTCCTTTGGTTTGTAAAGGGAGCTAACCACCCTACCCAGTTCCTCCCACCCTACGACCCTCTTTTTTATGTCTATTTGCGGTGGAAGGTAAAAGTATAGCAAAAAGTTTAAAATTAGTCCAAAAATTAGACTCCCCTTAAAGAACCTACTTCCCATATATTTTGTCCCCAAGATTATCCCCGCCATATAGGGAAAGGCACTCCAATTGGCATAGACCCTCGTCTTAAAAGAGAGTATGAGGAAAAAGAGGAAAACCGGTAGGCTCATAAAGGTAAGGAACCTCTCACCTTCATCCTTATTCTTTAAAGCTTTATACCAGCCATAAACCATAAAGAAAAAAGGTATTACCGAAAGGATTAGGAGCTGACCCCCTAAAAACTCGGGCAAAAACTTAAAGGTAAAGAGTATGTCTTTATACCTTGCACCCGCCAAAAAAAGAAGGTGCTTAAAGCCAACAAAGTCATGCTCGTAATTCCAAACCAATACGGGAGTGAGGGCCAAAACCAGGAAGAGGTTAATCCACCAAAAGGTTTTAGAACTTATTAGCCTTGGCCTAAAAGTTAGCAAAGTTATTGGCAAAAAGACCGCTGTATATTTAGACAAAAGGGCTAAAAATATGGACAAACCTAAAAAAAAGTAATTAAAATTACTCCCTCCTTTTAGGG
>WFPT01000125.1 GCA_015487365.1 Aquificaceae bacterium | reverse complement strand
TGTAATAATTTTCTGAGCTTCCAAAATTGCATCGTCTACGTAGCGGGAATTCAAGCTAAAGACCTTTTGAAGCTCTCTTTTAAGCTCGTTTCTTGTTTTCCCTTCAAGTAGGTATGCATATCTCATGCAGGATGACCAGCGTCTCATGAGGTCATCAAGTATTTCCTTTTCTTTTCCTTTGACTTTCAGTCTTGCTTGAATGGTTGTCTTAGCCTTTGGCATTTTTCTTTTTTCTCCCACGTGAGCTGTAAATCCTTGCTACAAAAGATGTAACTATTGCTATTTTGTCCACAGCATCTTAATTGTTGCAACCTCCCTTACACCTTCCACATCTTAACCAAGTTATAACCTACCAAAAAACCTCCAATGTGTGCATACCAGGCAACTCCCCCATGGCCCATAAAGGGTAAAGATATTAGGCCGTTTAAAACCTGAACTAAGAACCAAAGGCCTATAAAGAAGTAAGAAGGAACTTCGGTTAGGTATAAGAAGAAGAAAAAAGGGATTAGGGCTAAAACCCTTGCGTTTGGAAATAAATACAGGTATGCCCCTAAAACTCCGCTTATGGCACCAGAAGCTCCCACCATGGGAACGTTAAGGCCACCGAAGATAAAGGTTACAAGAAGTTGTAACAGGGAGGCCCCCAAGCCCGAATAGAGGTATAGGTTTAAATACCTAAGTCTTCCGAGCCTATCTTCTACGTTGTCTCCAAAAACGAAGAGGAACCAAAGGTTTCCAATTAGGTGAGCCCAACTACCGTGTAAGAACATGTGGGTTAAGAGGGTATAGGGCCTTTCTAAGATTTTGGAAGGGATGAGGGCGTATTCGTATAGGGAATAGGGATTTTTCAGCTGGTAAAACCAGACCAAAAGGCATAGGGCTATTATTGAGTAATTCACTACCGGTTTCCTTGAAGTAGGATTTACATCCTTTAAGGGAATCATAACCTACCTTTTTCCTAAGGGAGGCCCTACCTTCACCAGACCCGTTTCCGTTATAAACATCAGGTGTGTCCTGGTGTCGTGTCCGCAGAGCCTACAACCGTCTATTCTGAAAAGCCTAACCACGTCCCCCACCTCAACTTTGTAAAGGTTTGCAAGGCTTCTACTTAAAATTAACTCCTTTGCCAAAACTATGGTGCAATCCACTATGTGGCTTATGGCATAACCCCCCGCAGCTTCCGCGGAAAGGTCCTCGTGCCCACTCCTCTTTTGGGAAACGAAGATGGCGGTCTGATACCACTTCTTCATAAAGTTAAAGAGTTGCCTAACCACTGTCCTTGCCATCATCTCCTTGGCCTCATAAAGACCCGTTATGGAATCTATTAGGGTGTAGCGCACCTTAAACTTCTTTATGGCGTAAGCTAAGGTGTTTAGGAGGTCCGGTAGATTTTCTCTGAGTTTGTTGTAGCTAGCTACATCCACCAAAAAGACCCTTTCTTCCACCTTTGAAGGCTCTATGCCCATGGCCTTTGCCCTCTCCTTTAAGGAAACACTAACGAAGGTTGCGGGACTTTCAACGGTTACGAACAAAACCCCTTCACCCTCGGAGGCCCTCTTTACCGCAAACTGTTCCACCATCAGGGACTTACCGGTGTCGGAAACCCCCGTTAAGTTTATAACCGCATAGGAAGGAATACCCCCCAGGGGAACCTTTCTGGGCTTTCCCTCAACGAACTCCGTTTTAAAGAAGAGCTCGTCCAAGCCTTCTACACCCGTAGGAATTCCCCTTATTTGGGGGGCCCTCTTTAAGGCCTCCCCCATAGAGTAAAGTCCCTCTTCAAAGGCCCCTTGGTGCTCTGACATCCTTTAACTTCTCCTTGAGTTTTTCTTCCTTTAAGGCCAAAATTTGCAGGGCCAATATCCCCGCATTCTTTGAGTTGTTTATACCTACCGTTGCAACGGGGACCCCTTTGGGCATCTGAACTATGGAAAGGAGGGAGTCCAAGCCGTTTAGGGGTGGAACCGCCAGGGGAACTCCTATTACGGGTTTTAGGGTTAAGCTGGCTACAAAACCCGGTAGGTGCGCGGAGAGCCCAGCACCCGCTATAAACACTTCCGTTTCCCCCTCAACCTCCTTTATAAATTTCCTAAGCTCCTCGGGGCTCCTGTGGGCGGACAAAACCTTTACCTTACAATTTACACCCGCTTCCTTTAAAACCTTAACGCAGTCTTCCATCTTTTCCCTATCGGATTCACTGCCCATAAGGACTACCACCTTCATCACTTCTTACCCGCCTGCTTACCCGGTTTGAGTTTTAGCTCTTCTCCTTCGTACCTTATCCCCTTACCCTTGTAAGGGTCTGGCCTCCTAAAATCCCTAATTATGGCTGCAACCTGACCGACCTTTTGCTTATCAACCCCAAAAACCACTATCTTGTTATTCCCCTCCACCTTCACCTCCACCCCCTCGGGGGGCTCGTAGCGGATTGGGTGAGAGTAGCCCAAGTTGAGTTCTAGGGTCCTCCCCTTCATAGCTACCCTATAACCTAAGCCAACCACCTCTAACCTTACGCTAAAACCTTCGCTCACCCCCTTTACCGCGTTCCTTATAAGAGCCCAAGTGGTCCCCTGTATGGCCTTGTGAAACTTCCTATCCGTTGGTCTCCTGACCCATATCTTTCCATCCTCTATCTCCACCTTTACGTCGGGATGTAGTTTTAAATGGTTTTGACCCTTCGGACCCTTTACCACCAACCTATCCCCTTCCAGCTTTACCTCAACACCCTTTGGGATTTCTATGGGCCTTTTGGCAAGCCTTGACATAGGAAAGATTATAGCACAAGGCGACTTTTGGCCCCCTCCAAAACTATCTTAAAGGGCTCAAAGTTTATCTTTACACCCTCCCCCTCTATAAGGTTTTTACCGTACCTTATCCTCACCTTCCCCTTTCCAAAGGCCTTGCCCCTTTTAAGGTCAATTTCCAAGGAGCTTAAAGAAACTTCAAGGCCCTTACCAAAAACCTTAACCCCTCCTTTTAGAAAAAATTTTTCACTTTTTGGAAAATATTGGGCAAATTTTGATAAAATTTTATATTTTTTTATCAAAATTTTTACATCTTTAAAGTTTAATTTTTCCCTTAGTTGTAGTTCGCTTGCCCTAAGGATTACCTTACTTTCTTTAAAGTTTAGGCTTATTAAAACCCCTTCCGCCCTTGAAACTTCCCTACTCCTTTCTATAAAGAAAACTTTATCTACGTAAAACTTTAAGAGGACATTTAAAACTATAAAAAGGAGGGAAAATAGATAGAGGCTTACCTCTCCATAAAGCTCCCTATAACCCTTTCCCAAAGTCCCATCTCCTTTAAGATTTTTTCCGCAACCTCCCTTATTACACCTTCACCTCCCCTACTTTTGGTTATATACTTGCAAAACCTTTTTACCTCTTTTGGAGCATCGGGAACCGAAACGGGAAGACCAACCCTTTTTAGGACTGGTATATCCACCAAGTCGTCCCCTACAAAGCAAACCTCCTCCCCCTTTAAGCTATACTTTTTTAAGAGGTTTTTAAAGACTTTAAGCTTATCCCTTTCACCTAAGTGAATTTCGTCTAAGTTTAATTCTTTTAGCCTTCTTAGCAAAGGCTCAGAGTCCCTTGAAGATATGGCCCCAACCCTTATACCCGCATCTTTAAGGAGTTTTATAGCAAGCCCATCCCTTACGTTAAAGACCTTTATGGTTTCTCCCCTTTCCGTGTAGTAGAGCTTCCCGTCGGTTAGGACTCCGTCTACATCAAAGAGGAAGAGTTTAACGTTCAAGGATTGCCCCCTTTGAAGCGGACTGGACAAGCTTTGCATACCTTTTTAAAAAGGGTGAGTCTATCTTCTTTTCCTTTGGCTTGAAGCTTTCCATCCTCCTCTTAAACTCATCCTCTGGTATGAGGAGCTCTATTTTCCTGTTTGGAATGTCTATTAAAATCTCATCTCCGTCCCTAACTATTCCAATGGGTCCCCCTAATGCTGCCTCTGGTGAAACGTGCCCTACGCAGGCTCCCCTCGTTCCCCCAGAAAACCTTCCGTCGGTAATTAGGGCCACCTTATCCCCTAAGCCCATACCCATTATGGCGGAAGTGGGAGAGAGCATCTCCTTCATCCCAGGCCCTCCCTTTGGACCCTCATACCTTATGACTACCACATGACCAGCCTTTACCTTACCACCCGTTATTCCCTCTATGGCCTCTTCTTCCGAGTCAAAGCATATTGCCTTACCTTTAAAGGTTAGCATGTTGGGAGATACTCCCGCGGTCTTTACTACGCAACCCTCGGGTGCCAAGTTCCCAAAGAGTATGGCAAGACCACCGTCCTTGGAGTAAGGGTCTTCCAGCCTCCTTATAACCTCTCCGTCTGGCTCTGGTGCCTCTTCAACAATCTCCCTTAAAGTTTTCAGGGAAACGGTAATTCTATCAAGGTTTAGGAGGTTTGCCCTTGAAAGCTCCTTTAAGATGGCGGGTATTCCACCCGCACCGTCAAGGTCTTCTATGTGGTAGTTTGAAGAGGGTGCAATCTTACAGAGGTTTGGAGTCCTCCTTGATATTTGGTCAATCCTCTTTATGTCGTATTCTATCCCTCCCTCCCTTGCAACCGCTAAGAGGTGTAAAACGGTGTTGGTAGAGCCTCCCATGGCTATGTCCAAGGTAAAGGCATCGTCTATGGCCTCTTGGGTGATTATGTCCCTTATCTTTATGTCCCTTTTTAAAAGCTCTAAGATTAGTCTTCCAGCTTGCCTTGCCAGAACTTCCCTCCTTGGGTCTATGGCCAAGATGGTTCCGTTTCCGGGGAGGGCTACACCTAAGGCTTCCATTATGCAGTTCATAGAGTTTGCGGTAAATAGACCCGCACAGCTACCACAGGTTGGGCAGGCACTCTGCTCTATCTTTAAAAGCTCCTCTTCTTCCATAAGGCCAGCCTTAACCTTCCCTATTCCCTCAAATACGGTTATTAGGTCTATCTTCTCCCCCTTGTATTCTCCAGCCTTCATAGGGCCACCACTTACAAATATTGTGGGTAGATTAACCCTTAATGCTCCCATGAGCATACCCGGGATTATCTTGTCACAGTTGGGAACGCAAACTAAGGCATCCAGCTGGTGGGCATTTACCATTATTTCAATAGAGTCCGCTATTATTTCCCTTGAAGGTAGGGAATACCTCATACCCGAATGACCCATGGCTATACCATCGTCAACTCCTATTACGTTAAACTCTATGGGAACACCCCCAGCCTTCCTTATTTCTTCCTTTATGGGCTCTACGAATTCCCTAAGATGGACATGGCCAGGGATTATGTCCGTGTAGGAGTTTGCTATTCCTATTAGGGGTTTGTTCAGGTCCTCCTCGGAAAGGCCACAGGCCCTAAGCAAGGCCCTATGGGGAGCTCTTTCTATACCCTTCTTTACTACATCACTCCTTAGCCTCATGGTGAAAACTATTTTAACATTTGGTATAATTTTTTCCCGTCGTTGAGATGGCTCAAAGGATTGACATAAACAGGATACAAAGGGATATGTTTATTGAGCACAAGGGGGAGCCTTACAGGGTCTTGGACTATGAGCACGTTAAACCGGGTAAGGGTCAGGCCTTTGTAAGGATTAAGGCAAAGAACATGTTAAACCAAAATGTGGTTGAAATTACCTACAAGGCTTCCGATTCCATCACCTTGGCGGACTTTAACCAGGTCTTTGCCCAGTATTCTTACAACGACGGACAAAACTACTACTTTATGGACAACCAAACCTATGAGATAATTTCCATACCAAAGTCGGTAATAGAGGAGGAGACCAAGTTTTTAAAGGAGGGTTTGGAAGTTGTGGTATTTTTCTATCAAAACAGGCCCGTAGGTATAGAGCTTCCAAAACAGGTGGAATTAAAAGTAATAGAAACCGAGCCTTCCTTTAAGGGAGACACCCAAAGTGGTGGGAGCAAGCCCGCAAAGTTGGAAACGGGTTTGGTAGTTCAGGTTCCCTTCTTCATTCAGGAGGGAGACCTGATTAAGGTGGATACGAGGACGGGAAAATACGTAGAGAGGGTAAAATGAGGGAGGAGTTTATAAGGGAGATTATAAACCTCCTTCGCTCTTCAAATATAAAGAGTTTTGAGCTTTCTACCAAGGACTTTACCTTAAAGATAGAAAACTTTCCAAGGGGAGGAGAGTTAAAGGAAGAGGTCAGATATCAGGAGGTCCTACCTCCCTCTTCGGAAGAAGTTAAGGAGGAAAAGAAACTGCACGTTATAAAGAGCCCTTTGGTGGGAACCTTTTACCGCTCACCAAAACCCGGAGCACCTCCCTTTGTGGAGGTGGGAGACATAGTTTCTCCGGGTCAGGTCCTCTGCATAATTGAGGCTTTAAAGGTGATGAACGAAATAGAAAGTGATGTAAAGGGTAGGGTTGAAAAAATTTTGGTGGAAAACGGAGAGATGGTTGAATACGGGCAACCCCTCTTTTTAATAGATACTAATGTATAAAATCCTTTTCAGTCCTTTGTCCCAGAGGAGGTTAATCCTTTCTAAGGTAAGGGCTAAGAAGCCAAAGAGCCAAAGCCTTTGTCCCCTATGTCCGGGAAGGGAGGAGGAAACACCACCGGAGCTGATGAGAATTGAAAAGGGTAAAGGGTGGCTCATAAGGGTGATAGGGAATAAATATCCTATATTTGAAGGGCACGAGCTGGTAGTTGAAACACCCGAGCACCACTTAAAGTTTGAAGAGATAGGGCACTATGTGGAGGTTTTAAAGGTCTTTAAAAAAAGGTATGAAGAGCTTTTAAGGTCTTACCCTTTTGTTTGCATCTTTAAAAACGAAGGGAAGCTTTCGGGAGCATCCTTGGAGCACCCCCACTCCCAGATACTGCCAACCCCCTACATACCAACGAGGATAAAAAGGGAAGAGGAGGTATTTGAGGGAATTTTAAGGGAGACAAGTTTTTTAAAGGAGGGGAACTTTTTAGTGGGTAGGTCTCCCTTCCCCGTCTACCCGGGTGAGTTTTGGATAGCTCCCAGTAAAAAGAGGAGCTTCTTAGAGGAAGAAAATTTGGAGGAGCTCTTTAACCTTTTAAGGGAAGCGGTTAGGAGGTTAAGGAAGGAGTTTGGAGATGGCCTTTCCTTTAACGTTCTCTACCACCTTCACGATGGAAGAAGGTGCAGGTATTACGTAAGGTTGGTTCCAAGGAGCGTCATCTTTGGAGGCTTTGAGCTTATATCCGAGGACTTGGTCATACCTGAGTTTCCCTCTCTATCTTAGCCCCCAACTTTTTCAGCTTTTCCTCCAACCTCTCGTATCCCCTGTCCAGGTGATATATATCCTTTACTAAGGTTATACCCTCCGCCCTTAAACCCGCCAAAACCAAACCAGCGCTGGCCCTAAGGTCGGTAGAAAAAACTTCCGCCCCGTAAAGCTTTTTAACCCCCTCTATTTGGGCCAAATCCCCCTTAACATAAATCCTGGCTCCCATCCTCAAAAGCTCCCCCACGTGCTTAAAACGGTTTTCAAAAATCCTCTCCCTTATAAGGGACCTACCTTCCGCCACACAAAGGAGGGCCATAAACTGGGCCTGCATGTCCGTAGGGAAGCCGGGGAATTCCCTCGTTTCCAAGCTTAAAGGCTTTATGGGACTCTTCCCCCTTATGTAAATCTTCCCATCCTCTAAGAGGACCTCCTGGTTTGCCCTCCTAAGGGCTTCTATGACGCTTTTAAGGTGCTCAGGTATAGCTCCCCTTAAAACCACCTCCCCCTTGGTTATGGCCCCCGCCACTAAGAGGGTCCCAGCTTCAATCCTGTCGGGTATTACCCTGTGTTTAAAGGGTTTTAGGTCCCTTTTACCTATTACGAGGGCACTCCTTCCTTTTAAACTAATCCTTGCGCCCATCTTCTTTAAGACTTCCACCAAGTCCAGGACTTCGGGCTCAAGGGCCACGTTGTGGAGGTAGGTTTCTTCCTCTATGCAAGAAGATAGCATCAGGGCGTTCATGGTCCCCGTTACGGTAATCCTATCAAAGGTAAATTCACAGCCCCTCAGTTTTTTCCCTCTAAGTAGCAGGTATCCCCCCTCCATTTCAACCTCAACCCCCGCCCTTTTAAAGTATTTAAGGTGCTGGTCTATGGGCCTTACTCCAATAGCACACCCCCCGGGCATGGAAACCACCGCCCTACCCTTCCTCTTTAAGAGTGGGGGGATTAACATTACACTTGCCCTCATCTTTCTAACCAAACAGTCGGGGGCCATACATCCTATCTCCTTGGGTAGAATCTTTAAGGAGTTTCCTACTTTTTTAACCTTTGCCCCTAAAAACTTTAAAATTTCTATCGCATTCCTTACGTCTAGGAGCTCAGGAACTCCCTCTAAGAGACTTTCTCCCTCTGAAAGGAGACTGGCAAAGATTAGGGCCAAGGAGGAGTTCTTTGAGCCCGAGACTAAGACCTCACCCTTTAAACTCTTCCCACCCTCTATTATGAGGTAGTCCCTATGCATTCAGTAGGACCCTTACCTTTGCCCTCTTCCTCAAAAGGAGTATCAGCCTGTTTAAAATGGAATTCCTCTTTATGTTCCTCATCCCTTCCCTTATTCCCTTTACGTTCCCGGTGTCTATCTTCTTAGAGAGGACCAGAAGGAGGGCGTAACCCTTGTTGGTTTCAAAGGGGCCAAAGACCCTTTCACTACTTAAAGCAACATCCACCAAGTCCTCCATCCTTAAATTTAAAAGGGGTGCAACCTCTAAGAGTTTTTCGTCCAAAACGTTTGTGTATTTAAGTCTTACCCTTTTCCCTTCTTTTAACCTCTCCTTTACCTTTAAGGCATACTCCCTTAGTAGCTCCCTCCTCTTCTTCTCCCTTAAAATCTCCCTTATAGTTTGCCTTACCTCCTCTAAGCCCTTATAACCCCCCTTCCTTACCCTTACGAACTTTAACACGTATATCTTATCGTTTAAGTTTAAAAAGGTTATGGGATTTTCCTTAGAAAGCGATAGGGCCACCTTTATTAGCTCCTTAGGTAGCTCCTTGCTGGGAATTAAATACCTCTTACCGTTAGGGGGGGTCTTCCCTTCAAGGAGGGAGTTGTAAATTTCCATGGCCCTGTCCGAAGAATCCGTTTGCCATACCTTTACCTCCACCTTAGGCTCTCTGAAAAAGAGGCTTTTGTTTTCTTCGTAAAACTTCCTTATTTCCTCCTCCTTGGGCTCGTAGTTAAACCTTTTTAGTTTTTCCACAAAGTATATCCTTCCCGTTATCCTTAAAGACTGGACCCTTAAATTGGCCATCACCTCGTCTGAGGAAACGTATATGGCATTACCTATAAGGTAGAGGGCCTTCCTTATTAGGAGGTTCCTCTTTATGTAATTTTCGTAATCCTCTGGCTTTACGTTTATCCTTGAAAGTATGGTTTTATACTTTATCAGGCTAAAACCTCCGTTTTCTTGAAAGGTTGGGTCCAAGGCTATAACCTTTGCAACTTCCTTGTCGGAAACCCTAAGGCCCAGGGACTTCCCAAACTGGTATAGGAGGAACTGGTTTATGAGGTTCTCTATGGCCTCCTTGGTATCCCTAATCCCAAAGCTTTCCATGTTCATAAGCTCTATCCTAAGGTCAGAAAGACTTACACACTCACCGTTTACCTCCGCCACGCACTTACCCACCCCTATGTTGGTTGGGGCTCCCGTAAAAAAGAGCCAGAGGAGGAAGCTAAGGCTTGCTACCACCACACTTATTAGGGCAAAGTTCCTATACCTTTGAAGTAGCTCAAACATACCTTTGTGGCGGCGGGAGGACTCGAACCTCCGACCTGGGACTTATGAGATCCCCGCTCTAACCAGCTGAGCTACGCCGCCTCCTCTTAAATATTATACTATGAGGGTTAAGGGCTTTACCCTAATAGAGGTGATAGTGGCCATAACGATTTTAAGTGTGAGTGTGGTAGTTCTCTTTGAGCTCCTTTCAAGGGCGAGGGAAAGGCTAAAGGAGAGCAGGAGCTTTTACAAAAACTTCCTAATCCTTGACAGGAAGATTAAACTGGGGGACTACGAGGACTTAAAGGTTAAAAGGAAACCCTTAGAGGACTACCCCTTCATATACGAAGAGAGCTACAACTATAACGGGGTAATTTTAAAACTTTACAGCGGAGGCTAAATTAATCTTTATGGCGCAGGTGATAAATTTTAAAGAAAACTTTAAGGATGAGCCTTCAAGGGAAGTGATTTTTAACTCCCAGAACCTAAGGATAGTTAGGTTTTTCCTAAGGGAAGGGCAGGAGGTTAAACCCCACAGCGCTCCCGCAACCGTATCTGTGGTGGTTTTAAGGGGTGAGCTCTCCTTTTATACGGAAGGGGGAGAAAGGGTTTTAGGGGAAGGGGAGACTATAATTTACGATAAGGGTGAAAAACACGGCTTTAAGGCCTTAAAGGAGTCGGTAGTTCAGGCCTTTATCTTTAAATGGTAAAGCACTATCCCGTTATGTTAAAGGAGGTAATTAGCTACCTACTAAACGGTGGGGGCATATACCTTGACTGCACGGTTGGGGGAGGGGGACACGCAAGGGCCCTCTTGGAAAAGGGTAAAGATATATACCTAATAGGTATAGACAGGGACGAAGAAGTCTTAGGGATTGCGGAGGAAAACTTAAAGGATTTTGAAGGTAGGTTTTCCCTATACCTTGCCAACTACAAGGACTTGGACGAGGTTTTAAGGAGGGAGGGGGTAAGGGAGCTAAAAGGGGTTTTGTACGATTTAGG
>WFPT01000124.1 GCA_015487365.1 Aquificaceae bacterium | reverse complement strand
CTAAAATTTTTGGTAAATTTGACGGTAAAAATTATAAAATTTATCCATTTAATTGGGAATTGCCCTATGGCTTTTCCCTAAATTTTAAAGGTTTGAGGGGAAGGGGGGAAAGGTTTAAATTTTTTGGTGCGGAGCTAAGGTATAGGGGGAAGCCTTTGGTTTTTCTCCTACCCTTTAAGGGGAGCTGGGAGGATTTTAGCTTTTATACCTTGGGAGCTTTAAGGGGTGAAGGCTTTAAAAAAGGTAGGAGACTCCTCTTTAAGGGGAAGTTAAAAATGTCTCAGCTCCCCATAAGTTTAAAGGGGGACCTTAACTTAAAATTTGATGGGAAAAAGTTCCTTTTAAGCTCTAAGAGTTTAAGTTTAAGGCTTCCCCTTGTAAAGGAAGAGCTGAGGGGCTTTTTAGAGGTTAAGGGAAGGGAAATTTATGGCCTCTTCTTTGGTAGGGATTCTTACTTGGTCCTTTGGAACGGGGGTTTAAGGTTTGAAAACCTTCCCTTCATCTTCTCCAACCCTTCCGTTAGGGCCTTTGGCTTTGCCTCCGGATACTTTAAGAAAGTAAATGGAATAAGGGGTAAGATAATTTTAAGGGCGGATGCGCACTTAATAGGTTTAAAGGGAGGGAAGGTTAGTATAAAGATAAAGACTAAAAGTTTAAAACCTTCATACCCTGTAAGGGTAAGGATTTACTCTGAAAACCTCAGAATCCTTCTAAGGGAAGGCTTTATAAAGGCAAAGCTTGATGCCATCTATGAAGGTAACTCTTTAAGGGGTAGGGTTGAGTTCTTTGGGGGAAGGCTTAAATACTTTGGTAAGGAGTTTTTGGTAAAGGGAGGTTACTACCTCTTAAAGGATAAAAGCTTTAAGGCTAACTTGGTAAATTACACCAAGGGGGTAAGGGTCCTTTTGGACCTGAGGGGTAAAGGGGAAAAGTTTTTCTTAGACGTTTCCTCAGAGCCACCCTTGGAAAGGAGCTACATCCTCTCCCTAATCCTTTCGGAGGGAAACGGTAAGGGTGCAACCTTACCCGTGGAAAAAATCCTCTCCAAAATTTCTTACCTTCAAAATCCCCTATCAAGGATTCTAGACGTTAAGATAAACTCCTTCTTGGAGGTGGGTAGCTTTGGAGATGTTAATTTAGTTTTTAAGGCCAGTAAGGAGCTGGGAGGGGGCAGGCTGAAAATAAACTATTTAAGGAGCACTTCAAGGAATCCAAAGGATAGTTACACCTCCCTCAATTTGCGCCTTTTTGGAAAAACCTCCCTGGAAGGCAAGAGCTACATAGACCAATCCTACGAGCTCCTCTTTAAGTTTTCAAGGGAATTTGACTTTTAATCTAACAATTCCCTTTATAAAAAACTTGACAATTTCAAGCTTAAAGGTTATATTAGATTATTAGGAGGTGGTGAAGATGGCGGAGAAGGTAATAGGGATAGACCTTGGGACTACCAACTCAGTGGTGGCCATCCACAAAGGGGGGGAGACTATTGTAATTCAGAATCAGGAGGGTGCCAGGATTACCCCTTCCGTGGTCTCTTGGACCAAAGAGGGTGAGATTTTGGTGGGTGAGCCCGCAAAGAGGAGGGCGGTTTTAGACCCTCAAAATACCGTTTATGAAAGTAAGAGGTTCATAGGTAGGAAGTTTGAAGAGGTTAGGGAAGAGGCCAAGAGGGTTTCCTACAAGGTAGTTCCCGACAGTAAAGGGGACGCTTCCTTTGACATACCCAACGCAAAGAAGTTGGTAAGGCCCGAGGAGGTTGGGGCCCACATCCTCAGGAAGTTAAAGGAAGCCGCGGAAAGTTATTTGGGGGAAAAGATTACAAAGGCGGTAATAACCGTTCCCGCATACTTTAACGAAAGGCAAAGGCAGGCTACAAAGGATGCGGGTAAGATTGCAGGTTTGGAGGTTTTAAGGATTTTAAACGAGCCTACCGCAGCTTCTTTGGCTTATGGCCTTGATAAAAAGTCCAACGTAAGGATACTGGTCTATGACTTTGGAGGTGGGACCTTTGACGTTTCCATCTTAGAAGGTGGAGAAGGGGTAATTGAGGTAAAGGCTACCTCGGGGGATACGCACCTTGGAGGAGCAAACATAGACGAAAGGATTATGGATTATCTAATTGAGGAGTTTAAAAGGGAAACGGGGGTGGATTTGAGGAAGGATAGGACAGCCTTGCAGAGGTTAAAGGAAGCTTCCGAGCAGGCTAAAAAGGAGCTTTCCTTTAAAATGGAAACGGAGATAAACCTACCCTTTATAACCATAGACCCTAAAACAAATCAACCCTTGCATCTTCAAAAGAAGCTAACCAGAGCAAGGTTGGAGGAGATGATTAAAGACCTCGTAGATAGGACTATGGAGATAGTTAAGAAGGCCTTAGAGGATGCCAAGTTAAAACCCTCGGACATAGACGATGTGGTATTGGTGGGTGGTTCAACGAGGATACCCTTGGTTCAACAGAGGATAAAGGAATTCTTTGGGAAGGAGCCCCACAAAGGTGTGAATCCCGACGAGGTGGTAGCGGTAGGTGCTGCTATACAGGCGGGAGTCTTGGCGGGAGAGGTAAAGGAAATCCTCTTAGTGGATGTAACTCCCCTCTCTTTGGGTGTGGAAACCTACGGGGGTGTAATGCACGTTCTAATACCAAGGAACACTCCCATACCTTACAAAAAGTGTGAAACCTTTACAACCGCCTCCGACTACCAAACGGAGGTGGAAATTCACGTCCTTCAAGGGGAAAGACCTTTGGCCAAGGACAACAAGTCCTTAGGTAAGTTTTACCTTACCGGGATTCCACCCGCTCCAAGGGGAGTTCCAAAAATAGAGGTTTGCTTTGACATAGACGCGGACGGAATATTGCATGTCAGTGCAAAGGACTTGGCCACCGGTAAAGAGCAGTCCATAAGGATTCAACCCTCCTCAGGACTCACACAGGAAGAGATAGACAGAATTATAAGGGAGGCCAAGGAACACGAGGAGGAGGACAGGAAGAAGAAGGAGCTCGTGGAGACCAGAAACCAACTGGACCAGCTCATCTACAACCTTGAAAAGGTCTTAAAGGAAAACAGGGAAAAACTCTCAGACGAGGACGTAAAGTTTGTAGAGGAGGTCCTAAGGTCCGCAAAGGAAAAGCTGAACTCTAACGACGTGAATGAAATTAAGAGGGAAATAGAAAAGGTTTTGGAGGCTTCCAGCAGAATCAGTGCAAAGCTTTACGGCTCGGTAAAGGAAGGTAAAGGGAAGGAAGGGGGAGATGACGTAATAGACGCAAAGCCCGTCTGAGGTGGTAGGTATAATCCTGAGTGCGGGGAGGGGGAGGAGGCTCCTTCCCATAACCCATTACGTTCCAAAGGTTCTGATACCCCTTTGCGGTAAGAGGTTGATAGACTACAACTTGGAGCTTCTGGGAGGAGTTTGCGAGGAGGTCCTCGTAATAGGGGGACACCTCTTTGAAGTTTTGGAAAGATACTTAAAAAACAGGGATGTAAAACTTTTAAGGGTTGATAGGGTTGAGGAGGGAAACCTTTACACCCTTTTAAGGGCGATGGACTTGGTAAGGGGTGACTTTATAGTCACTAACGGAGACCACCTCTTTGGAAAGAACCTCTTTGAGCACTTTAAACCCTTTGGAAGGAGGGGGGTATTCGTAGCCTGTCAGAGGGAAAGGGAAATCCTTGAGGATGAGATGAAGGTCTTAGTTTCTTCGGGCAGGGTTTTAAAGATGGACAAAAATTTAAAGAGCTTTGATGGGGCCTTCGTAGGATTAACCTACGTAAATGAAGAGGGTTTTTGGGAGGTGGCCAAAAGGTTAGGTAGTGGTAAGGTAGAAGATGTTTTGGTGGAGTTTAATCCGGAGGTGGTTTGGATAGACGATGTCCCTTTTTTTGAAATAGATGACATTAAAGATTGGAGGAGAGCAAGGGATGGATGCAAAGGTCTGGGTCTTTGACCTTGACGGGACCTTGGTGGATACCATGGAAAAGTATTCGGAGCTGGCGGGTAAGCTCATCTCCTCCTACTACTGTGTAAGTGAAGGTGAGGCGAGGGAGCTTTATAAGAGGACATCAGGAAGGCCCTTCAAGGAGCAACTTCTTTTAATATTTGGAAAGGATTTTAAAAATTACAGGGTTTGGACTGAGTTTGAAAGGAGAAAGGCTCTCATAATAAAGAAAACGAAAATAAACAAAAAAATATTAAAGGTTTTAGAAAAATTGAAAAAAAGAGGGAAAATTTTGGCAATTTCTTCAAACAATTTACAAAAATATGTGGAAGAAATCTTAAAAAAGATTCCAATTGAATTTAACTTCATCTTAGGCTGGGATGGAAGGAGCTTTAAAAAGGGTGAAAGGCACTTTAAATTTTTGGAAAAAAAGTTAAAAATTTCACGAAAGGAGTTTGTATTTATTGGGGATAGCTTTTACGATTATTTAATTTCCAAAAGGTGCGGGGTAAGGTTTTTGTGGGCAAGGCAACTCCTTAAAGTGGTATAATTTTGATACTTGTAGGAGGGTGTAGCTCAGCGGTAGAGCGGGGGACTGTGGATCCCCAGGTCGCGGGTTCGAATCCCGTCGCCCTCCCCAAAGGTTTGAAAGCATACCTTATATACAAGAGGGGTTTGGAAGGGAGGTTAGGGGAGGTTGAAGCTATTTTAAAAAGACTTGGGATTAAGTTTTTTTCCTCCCGTGCCCAAGGCGTAAGGCCTTCCCTTTTAAAGGGTAGCTCCCTATGCCTGGTCTTTGGTGGGGACGGGACCTTTTTGAGGGCTTCAAGGATTTGCTCTAAGTTTGGAATACCGCTGTTGGGGATAAAAGGGGGTAGGTTTGGCTTTTTAACCCAGGTAAGTTTAGAGGAGCTTGAAGGGGCTTTAAGGGAAATCTTAGAGGGTAAGGTTAAACCCAAAAGGAGGAGGATGCTCTCTGTAAAACTAAACGGTAAAAACCTGGGGGAGTTTTTAAACGAGGGGGTCCTTTATAGGAAGGAATTTAGTAGGCTCATAGAGGTTGAAGTCCTTTTAAAGGGTGAGGGCTCCTTTAAGGTCTTTGGGGATGGTCTTATAGTTTCTACCCCCACCGGCTCTACCGCCTACTCCCTATCCTGCGGTGGCCCCATCCTTTACCCCTTTTCCGATAATTTACTTTTGGTCCCAGTAAGCCCCCACTCTCTCTCTTTAAGACCCCTGGTCCTTCCCAAAGACTTTAACTTAGAGGTAGTTTTACTTTCCAAGGAGGGGATACTGACCTTGGACGGCCAAAAGTCCATTAAGTTAAGGGAAGGGGACAGGGTTAGCTTTAAACTTTCAGGGAGGGGGTGCTACACCTACGAGTTTAAAAACTTTTTTGAAAATTTGGAAAAACTGAAATATCTTTAATCTTTATGGGCCTGTTGGACCTTTTTAACGTAAGGGAAAGGTTTGAGGAGGCAAAGAGGGAATTAAAGGCAAGGGAGGAGGTCCTTGAAAGGGACGGAGTGAGGGTAGTTTTTAACGGCACGGGGGACATTTTGGACATACAAGTGGAGGACCAGGAAGTTCCCTTTTCCAAAGTGAAGGAGACTCTTATTGAGCTCCTTAACGAGTCCATAGAGACCGCAAGGGAGATAGCGGAGGAGGAGCTAAACAAAAAGTTTGGGGGGCTTTTAAAGGGGTTAGGAATTGTCCTTTGAAAGGAGCATACCCGAAAGTTTAAAGAAGGCCTTAGAGCTGGTCGCTCAGATTCCAACCTACGGGGAAAGGGGGGCCTCACGCTTTATATACAACTTCCTAAAATTGGATAGGGAAAAGAGGGTTAAAATCTCTGAGGCCCTCTTGGAACTTTCCCAAAAAATAAGGGAGTGTAAAGAGTGTGGTCTCTTTACCGAGGATGAGGTTTGCCCCATATGCAGGGAGAGGAACAAAAAGTTCATAATGGTGGTTGAAGAGAGTAAGGATGCCTTTTGGGTTGAAAAGCTCGGTAAGTTTAAGGGGGTATATCACGTTCTGGGAGGCAGGCTATCCCCTATGGAAGGTGTAGGGGTTGAGGAGCTTAGGATAGATTCGCTCCTTGAAAGGGTGAGGAAGTATAACCCAAGGGAGGTGATAATAGCTACCAGTCCAAACCTTGAAGGGGAGGCAACCGCCAACTACCTTATAAAGCTCTTAAAGAGGTTTTACAAGGGAAAGCTAAGTAGGATAGCCCTTGGTTTGAGCTTTGGAACTACCCTAGAATTTTCCGACGAGGGCTCCCTCCTGTCTTCCTTAAAGAATAGGAAGGAGCTTTGATGTGTTATAATTAGAGCCTATGCACGACCAGGTTGGGGTTATACTAAACCAAAGCCTTTTGGTTCAGGCCATCCTCTTTTTAATCTTTATACTATTGGTAAATATCTTCTTCGTAAGACCCTACACCCTCAGCCTTGAAGCCAGGGAAACTAAGGTTAGGGAAAGGAGGAAGAGGGTAGAAAAGCTGAGGGAAGAGGCCAAAAATTACTTAAAGGAGGCGGAGAGGATAACCCAGAAGGCCAAAGCTGAAACGGAAAGGACATTAGAGGAGGCAAGGAGGGAGGCCCTAAGGATAAAGGGTGAAATAATTTCGGAGGCGGAGAGG
>WFPT01000123.1 GCA_015487365.1 Aquificaceae bacterium | reverse complement strand
AAAATATCCTTTGGAGGTATAGAGGATGGAGGTAGTCTTAAAGCCAAAGGATTATAAGAGTGATATTGAGCCCACCTGGTGCCCGGGTTGTGGTGATTTTAGTGTGGTTTCCGCCCTCACCAGGGCCTTTGCGGAGCTTAAAATCCCTCCCCACAACATAGTTCAGGTCTCAGGTATAGGTTGCTCTTCAAGGGCACCCCTCTTTATGAAGTCCTACTCAATCCACACCCTCCACGGAAGGGCCATACCGGTAGCAATTGGAGTTAAAATAGCCAACCCTGAACTTACAGTCATAGTGGATACGGGAGATGGAGACCTGTTTTCTATTGGTTCTGGACACAACCCCCACGTTGCAAGGAGGAACATAGACATTACCGTAATATGTATGGACAACCAAGTTTATGGCCTTACTAAAAACCAAATATCTCCCACTTCAAGGGAAGGACTCTATGGCTCCCTAACCCCCTACGGCTCCATAGACAGACCCGTTAATCCCATTGCCTTCATGCTAACCTTTGGTGCAACCTTCGTAGCCCAGACCTTTTCAGGAAATCCAAAGCATATGGCCTACGTTTTTAAGGAAGCCATAAAGCATAAAGGTTTTTCCTTTGTAAATGTCCTCTCACCCTGTCCCACTTTCAACAAGGTGGATACCTTCCAGTATTACAGGAACAAGACCAAGGACATAAATAAGGACTTAGGGCACGACCCCTCCGACTTTAAGAAGGCCCTTGACTTGGCCTTCCACGACTTGGACCACTACTACGACCCAAACGCCCCGGTTCCCATAGGGATATTCTTCAAAGCTGAGGTAGAAACCTATCAGGACAGGATAAACAGGGTAAGGCAAAAGTATCAATCTCTGGAAAACCCGACGGTTGAAGACTACCAGAAGATAGTGGATGCCTGCAAACCCAAATCACTATGAGCTCACCCTCTACTACAAGTTCTCCCAGTATAGGACTTACGACCTCAGGGTAGATTTAAAAAAAAGTTTTAACCTCTCCCTCCTCAGGGTAACTTTCAGGGGGGAGAGGCTTTATTACGCATACTTAGACTTTAATTTAAAGAGGTTTCACCTTAGCTTTGGAAAGAGGAAGAAACCCATAAGCAGGAACGGCCTTACCCCCGTTTATAACCTCCTTTTCCCAATAAGGCCTAAGATTGTTTTAAAGGTAACCAACCTCCTAACCCCCTACACTAAGGAGCAGGCCTTAATTTATTCTAAAATTTCCACTTTAAGGTTTGCCCTCGCCTCTTCTAACTCCTCCTACTTTGGTAGGTTGGAATTCTTTCTACCAAACCTAATTGAAGAGGGTAGGAGCAACAAGCCCAAGGGTAAGGACTTTTTCAGCCTAGGACTGTCTTATGGAGCTAAGGGAAGGGATTGGGTAAGGGGTTTGGACCTAAGCCTTAGGAGGAGCAACAAATTTTTTTCCTTTGAATACTTAGAAAGTAAAAGCTTAAAGGGTTGGTATGCGCAGGTGGGAGCCTACAAGGGGGGCTTTGAAGTTGGTCTTAGGTACGAGGAGGGGGTAGGGACGAGCCTTTTAATCTCTAAATACTTTTTAAAGGAGAGGGTAAGGTTTTCTCTCCTACTTTTAAACAAAAAATTAAAGGGCTTTGTAGAGGGTAAGTTTTAAACTTCTAAATTTAAAAAGTCCTTTGCGGGTATAGTCTCAATCCCAGTCTTTTCTTCAATTTCCTTAGCTACATTTTCCTCCCCTTTTTCTAAAATTTCCAGACTAAAATGGGTTATTAAAATCCTTTTTGGCTTTAAATTTTTGGCCAAAGTTATAACATCTTCTACGGATAAGTGTTCTATATACTTCCTCTTTTTATAAAATGTTGTATTTACTAACATAACTTTAACACCTTTTGGATATTTCTCTAACCAACTTTCTTCAAATTTTCCACAGCTTATGTATATTAGTTCATCGGAAAAGGAAAAGCCAAAGGTTTCTACTCCATGATGTTTATGCTTTACAACCGCCCTTATTAAAAGCTTTCCCACCCTATACTCCTTCCCTTCCCCTAAGATTTTTAAGCCCGATAGCCTCCTTACAAGGTAGGGTAGTAAAATCCTGTCCCTTCCAAAGACCGCACCCCTTGGACAGATTAGCAGAGGTCCCCTTAACTTACCTCCGTCGGAGGAAGCCTCTATTAGGGTGTTTAGGTCCGCACTGTGGTCTAAGTGTATGTGGGATAGGACTATGGCCTTTAAGTTCCTCGGGTCTATTTTTAGTTGGTTTAAGTAGACGAAGGCCCCAGGTCCTGGGTCTATATGTATTAGGCTGTCCCCTTCCCTTAAAAGGAAACCTCCCGCCCTCCTTACTCCCCTAAAAACCGCAAACCTTCCACCCGCACAGCCTAATAGGGTTATTTCCAAAACTTACTCTTCTTCAACGATTATAGAACCACTGGGACACTCCTCCGCAACCTCCTCCACGTCCCCTTCAAGGTCCTCCGGGATTATCATCCACTTGGTGTTTTCATCCTCTTCTATGTCATACTTAACTACGTCCGCAATTCCATCGTCCTTGCTCTTAAAGACCTCCGGTATCCTATCGTAGCAGAGCTCGCAGGCGGTGCAAGTATCATATTCTATCCTTACCTTCTTTGCCATCTCCCTACCTCCTTAAAAATTTTTTGTCTTATATATTATAGGCCTATCCTCGGATTTGTCAAGACCCTAAACACCTTACAGTCCTTAAAGTCCCTTAAAAC
>WFPT01000122.1 GCA_015487365.1 Aquificaceae bacterium | reverse complement strand
TCCTCCGCCCCATCCTCGTTATTTTAACACCCCTTATCTCACCCTTTGGCAAGTTGGGTATGTTTATGTTAAGGTATGTGTCCTCCGGGATTTCCATCTGGCATATCTTTTGAATCAGCGAGACAGCAACCTGGCTCACCTCCTTAAAATCCGTTTCCCCCTCCCTATAACCAAAGAGGGAAAGGGCTACCGACTTTATACCCAGAATCCTACCCTCCATGGCCCCCGAAACCGTCCCAGAGTAGGTTATGTCCTCACCTAAGTTTGGACCTAGATTTATTCCAGATACCACCATATCCGGTTTTTTTGAGTTTAGGACCACAAAGTATCCTAAATGTATGCAGTCAGCGGGAGTCCCCCCCATTACCACGAAGAAGTCCTCCTCCAGCTCCTTCATCCTTAAAGGCTCCTTGAAGGTTAGGGAGTGACCTACCCCGCTTAAATTCCTGTCGGGAGCCACCACCACCACCCTTCCGTAGTTCTTTAATTCCTCCCTTAAAGCCAAAAGTCCTTCCGAGTTAAAGCCATCGTCGTTAGTAAGGAGGAATGTCCTCATCAGGCGTTCATGGCCTTTAAAAATTCCCTGTTGGTCCTAAACTTGGACAGGTTGCTCTTTAAAAATTCTACCGCTTCAACGGGGTCCATTCCCGACAGGAACTTCCTCAAAACCCATACCCTGTTCCTTTCCCACTCGTCTAGGAGGAGCTCTTCTTTCCTCGTCCCCGACTTTTCTATGTTTATGGCGGGGAATACCCTCCTTTCCATAAGCCTCCTGTCAAGGTGTATTTCCATGTTTCCCGTTCCCTTAAACTCCTCATAAATAACGTCGTCCATGCGTGAGCCCGTCTCTATGAGGGCGGTTGCAATTATGGTAAGGGAGCCACCTCCTTCTATGTTCCTCGCTGCACCGAAAAACTTCTTAGGTTTTAAGAAGGCGGTTGCCTCTATACCCCCCGAAAGGACCCTTCCCGTTGGAGGTGAAACGTAGTTGGAGGCCCTCGTATATCGGGTCATAGAGTCAAGGAGTATCACAACATCTTTACCGAGCTCTACCAGTCTTTTTGCCCTTTCTATTACAATATCCGCAACGTATATGTGGTTTTCGGGAGGCTCGTCAAAGGTTGAGGCTATAACTTCCGCCTTTTCCCCCACTATCCTCCTCATTTCGGTAACCTCTTCGGGCCTTTCGTCTATTAAGAGGACTATCAGGTGGACCTCCGGGTGGTTTTTAAGGAGGGCCTTGGCTATCTTCTGCAACAAAACGGTCTTACCCGCCTTCGGGGGTGCAACGATAAGTCCCCTCTGGCCCTTGCCTATGGGAGCAATCAGGGAAACTATCCTCGTTGAAAGGTCCTTCGGGTCGTATTCTAAGTTAAATCTCTGGGTGGGGTGGAAGGGGGTTAATTTATCAAAGTGGGGCCTACTCTTTAACTTATCGGGCTCAAGCTCCAAACCATTAACGCTTTCAATCCTCATCATGGCCCTGTTCCTTTCCTTTTCCTTTGGGGCCCTCGCGTATCCCATTATAAAGTCCCCGGGCCTTAGACCTAACTTCTTAATCTGATTTTGGGAAACGTAGACGTCGTCGGGGGAAACCTTGTAGTTGTTTTCCAAAAGCCTCAAAAAGCCGTGCTCTGAAACCAGGTAAAGGACCCCCTTTACGAAGAATAGCCCTATCCTTTCCCCCTGGGCCTTTAAGATGTTTTCTATTAGCTCCTCCTTCCTTAGGCCGGTGGTCCTCTTTAAACCCAGCTCCTTTCCTATCGCTTGGAGCTCGGATAGGTTTTTTTCTTTTAGCTCTTTAAAGCTGTAAACCTTTTCCTCCTTTACCTCCATCTTTACCTCTCCCTTTACCCGAGCCCCTTAGAGACTCGGGTGCCGGGCTACTTATATCCCGCCCTTTTAAGGGTGTCCTAAACCCGGCAGGCGGTATTGGGACACCCCTTACTTTCCTATGCAAAAGTTTGAAAAGATTTTCCCAAAAAGCTCCTCCGAGGCTACCCCTCCCGTTATCTCCTCCAAGGGCTCCAAGGCTTCCCTCAACCTTAAAAGCCTCAGCTCCACCCCCAGCTCTTGCCCTTTCAGGTCTTCCATTAGGGTTTTTAGCCTCCTCATGGCTTCTTCCAGTAGGTTTTTGTGTCTTAGGGATATATATACCTCCTTTCCAGATACCTCTTCAAAGCCAACCCTTTTTAGTATCGCCTCCTTTAACCCTTCTAAGTTGGTTCCCTCCTTTGCACTTACTTTTATTATATCCCAATTTTTAAATTCGTCAAGTTTTATCCTTAGACCCAGGTCTATTTTATTTACAACTATCAAGGGGTTTTTGGTCTTGACCCTATCCCAGATTTTAAGGTCCTCCTCCTTCAAGGAGGTGGCATCTAAGACGAAGATTATAAGGTCCGCCTCCTCCAAGAGCTTTAAACTCCTTTCTATTCCTGCCCTCTCTACTTCCTCCCTCCCCTCCCTTATGCCAGCGGTGTCAAGGAAGGTTACAGGTATCCCCCTCAAGTTTATAGTTTCACCTATGTAATCTCTGGTAGTTCCCTCAAACTCACTGACTATTGCCCTTTCCTCTCCAAGGAGGGCGTTAAAGAGGGAGGACTTACCTACGTTAGGCCTTCCTACTATCGCAACCTTCACCCCTTCCCTCAAATACCTGCCAAAGGTTGAAGAGCTAAGGAGCTCCTTTATTTCCTCCAAGACCCCTTCAAGTATTTCCAAGGACTCTTCCTTGGTTAAGGTAGGTATGTCCTCCTCCTCAAACTCTATCTCACTCTCCCAGTAGGCCAAAAGATTTAATATCCTCTCCTTTAAGGAGTTTATCCTTTTGGAGAGGCTTCCCCTCAGTTGATTTAGGGCGTTTTCCAAAGATAGCTCCGTCTTTGCAAGGATTAACTCATTTACCGCCTCCGCCTGAGCCAAATCCATTTTACCGTTTAAAAAGGCCCTTAAAGTGAATTCACCAGGCCTTGCGGTTCTAACCCCCAGCTTGTTGAAGGTTTCAAGGGCCCTCTTAATTATAAGGGGGTTCCCGTGGAAGCACACTTCCACCATATCCTCACCCGTGTAGCTCCTTGGAGCCTTGTAGTAGATAAGGATAACCTCGTCCAGGAGCTTTCCCTCGTAGGTGTAAAACTTCCCGTAGTGGGCAAACCTTTCCCTAATTTTTCCCTTACCTTTAAAGACCTTCTTTACTACTTCAAGGAGGTTGTCTCCCGAAAGCCTTAAAATACCTATCGCACTATAACCTAAGGGTGTTGCGGGTGCAACTATTGGCTCCATCCTTACCTTTTAAACCTTCCCATCAAAAATCCCCTATCTATTACGTGCCCCTTTATAGCCCTTAACACATCTTCCCTCTTAGGTATCCCCTTAAAGTTTAATTTTTCCAGGTCTAAGGCAAAGACCTTAAAGTAGTAACGGTGTGGCTTATCCCCCCTTGGAGGACAGGGGCCCCAATAACCTACCCTACCAAAGTCATTAAGGCCTTGCCTTATAGGTCCAACCCTCTCCCTTTTGGGAAAGCCTTCCCTTAAAAAGGTTTTAGTCCTCGGTATGTTATAGACTATCCAGTGGGTGAAGGTCCCAAGGGGGGCGTCGGGGTCCTCCACCAAAACCAAGAAGCTCTTGGTTTCCCTTGGGAAATTTTTCCAGGCGATTCTTGGAGAAAGGTTTTCCCCTTCACAGGTATATTTTTTGGGTATAAAAGCCCCCTCCTTAAAACTTCCCACCACCTCAAGGCCAAATAGATTACCCAATAAAAGCAAAAGCACCAAGAGCATACTAATTAATTTAGGCGCATTTGTGGTATAATAGTTTATAGTAAAGGCTTTGGCTCCTTGGCAACTGAATATGGGAATGAGCATCAAAATGCCTTGATGCTTTGATGCTTTGATGACAGGTAGCTTAAAGCCTTGATTTTCAAGGCTTATAGCCTTGTAATTTTTAGGGGTTTCTTTTACACCGGAGACTTTGGAAAATTAACTTCATTTTCTTGGACTGGGGAATTGAGGAGAGCCTTATCTGATAAGTATTAGATGAATTTAAGGTTTCGGGTTCCTAATGTGCCGTTGTGGAATTTAAACGATTATCTCTCCCTGCTTCTCCCTTTCTTGTAGATATTCCAGTTCCTAATGTGCCGTTGTGGAATTTAAACAACTAAAAATGACTTTAAAGTTCCAGTGTCCCCAAAAGTTCCTAATGTGCCGTTGTGGAATTTAAACTTGGGCGCCACGAGACTGAACCCGAATTGGAATGGTTCCGTTCCTAATGTGCCGTTGTGGAATTTAAACGAAACTTAAACGAAGTTCCCTTTGGGCGATGAAAAAACTACTTTCCTTTAAAGAGGTCCCTTAAAAGTATTAATAAGAAGAAAAAGGCTCCAAAGAGGGAGCTTAGGTATTGGGTTATAAACCTCCAAAGGATTACGAATACCCCAAGCTTTTCCAAGGTTAAGAACTTTCTAAAAACTACTAAACCTCCAAACTCACCCACCCCACTGCCCCCTGGCGTAGGACTTATAAATATAGCGTAAAGGAGTATTACCTGGTCCCTTAAAACCTTTAATAGGTCTGTTTTAGGTGAAAAGGACTTTAATAAAAACCCCCCAGAGAGTAAGAAAGAAAAATATAAGAGGATGCTAAAAAGGGTCGCACCTAAAAAGGCCTTAGGATGCTTCCTTAAAAAGAAAAACATAACTAAAAGGTATGCCTTTACCCTCCTCCTTAAACTTACACTTATTAAGCTCTTGTAGTTTCTTTTAAGTAAAGCCATTAAAGCCAAGGAGAGGAAGAGTAAAAGTAAAGAACTTAAAAAGACCTTTAAGAACTCTTCTTTAAAGGTTTCGTCCCTTAGACCAAAAAAGATTAAGAAGGGAACCGCCAAGAGGAAGAAAAAGCTACCGGTTATAGTCTTTAAGGTTACTATACCCATAACCTTATGAAATCTGCCCCTCTTACGGGAAAGAAGGTAGAGGGAAGAAAGCTCACCCCCTAAGTGAGCGGGGGTTAGGGTAGCTCCAAAGGTGTTTATGAGGGAGATTATGTAGCCGTAAAGGAGGGAATACCTTATACCTAACTCCTTAGCTATTATAAAGAGCCTGAGGTTGTCAAAGGTATGATAAAGGAACATAAAGAGGAAGGAGAGGAATAGGTATAGGTAATCCAAATCTTTTAAAACTTCCATCAGCTTTACATCAGAGAGATAGTTCTTTACTATGTAAAGGAGACTAAAAGAGAGGATTAGGACCAACAGGAATAAGCCCGAAAGGATTAGCCTTTTCACCTTAAACCTTTAAGATTTCCTCTTCCTTAGCCTTTAAAACCTCGTTTATGGAGTTTATGTATTTGTCCGTTAGCTTTTGAAGCTTTTCCAAGTATCTCCTCTTTTGGTCCTCGGAAACCCCTTCCAGCTCCTCTATCTTTTCCTTTGCATGCCTCCTTACGTTCCTTACCGCAACCCTTGCCTCCTCTGCGAGTTTTCCTACCAGTTTTAAAAGCTCCCTCCTCCTTTCTTCTGTAAGGGGAGGTAGGTTTATCCTTATTAAGTTTCCTTGAACCACCGGTTTTAGATTTAAATTTTCAGTTATAGTTTTTTCCACGGAGCTTACAGCGTTGTTGTCCCAAACCTGAATGAGTATCTGGTTGGGCTCCGGGATGGAGATGGTCCCAAGCTGTTTTAAGGGAACCTTTGAACCGTAATAATCCACTTTAAGGTCCTCAACCAAGGAAGAAGAAGCCCTTGAAGTCCTTATACCCTTAACCTCCCTCTTAAAGTGCTCTAAACTTTTTTTCATACCCTCCTCCGCTTCCTTTAAAATTCCCTCAACCTCCATCCCTCTTTAAAATTATAACTCCTTTTACTTCCTTACCCCTATACCCTTCAAGTGAATTTTTTTAACAT
>WFPT01000121.1 GCA_015487365.1 Aquificaceae bacterium | reverse complement strand
GCCTACTGCATACTGGTAGTTCCGAGGGAGGTGGAAGGAAGCGAGGAGACCTTAAAGAGACTCAGAGTTTTTTTAACCACAGAGGATGGCTTTAAGCTCTCCTACGAGGACCTAAAACTGAGGGGTGATGGTGAGATCTTAGGTATATCCCAAAAAGGCTTTTTTAATTTCAGTTTGGCAAACCTGGATGAGCCAAGCCACAGGAACATTTTAATTTACGCCAGGGAGGATGCCCGAAGGTTGATAAGGGAAGGCCTGCCTGAAAAACTTAAAGAGCTTTTAAAAGTAAGGTTTGGTGAGAGGTTAGAGCTTTCAACCGTCTATTGACAAAGTCCCTAAACTCCTCTTTACTGTAATACCTACCCTCTTCAACGCTGTAAAACTCATCCCCCACCGCTAAGGCAAAGATTAGGTTGTGCTCAGCCACATAAAACCTCCTCCTCTCTTCCTTTAAGAGCCTTACCAGGAGCTCCACGTAGTTCCAGTCCAAAAAGTTTGTAGGCTCATCCAAAAGGAGGTTACCGACCTTCCTTGAAAAGGCCATAGTGAGTAAAACCCTCTTCTTTTCCCCAGAAGATATTTGGGAGAACTTCCTATCCCAAAAACTCTCCAAGCCAAACAGTTTTAAATACTTTTCCTCGTAGCCAAAGAGTTTTAAAGCATCCCTTACCCTTACCGAAGGCAAAGGATTAAAGCTCTCAGGACAGTAAAAACTATCCCCCCTTTTGGCTAAATTCTTTAAAAGGGTAGTCTTACCACTCCCGTTCCTACCAAAGACTATTAGAACATTACCCATTTTTCAGTGATTTTTAAAAATAAGCGTTAAAATTAAAGAAAGTATTATGCTTAAAATCAAAGAAGTTGCGAGGGGAAAGTAAAAAATAAAGTTATCTTTCTTTATAAAGATGTCCCCAGGGAGCCTACCAAGTCCTACCTTCTCAAAGGAGCTAAGGAATACACCCAAAACTATTAAAATAACCCCAAGGGTTATTAGGGTTTTACCAATCTCCCCCATACTAATTAATTTATGCTAAAATATTATATAGACATGGAAGGTTGCAGGATTAAGGAGCCCCTAAAAGGCTATGAGTTACAGATAGTTATGTTGGAAACCTCCTCTATTGAAATTCCAGAGATTGAGAGGGATTTATCCGAGCAACACGTAAAGAAACTTGTATATTCCATAGAAAGGGTTGGTTTCGTAGAGCCCATAATAGTGATAGAAGAGGGTGGAAAGTTTTTGGTTATAAACGGTCAGCACCGTTTAGAAGCTGCAAAGATTTTGGGAATAGAAAAAATACCCGCAATAGTTTTACCTTCCCACATAAAGGACTTTATAATAGCTCTGAATACGGAAAAGGCACCCACTTTGAGGGATAAGTCCCACCAGGCATACGTAATCTTTAAAGAGTATTTAAGTAAAAATCCAAAGTTGGAGGAGATTGAGCTTCAAGGGAAGGTGGAGGAGCCCTACTACATAACCGTAGGCTTTATAATAGATGAATTTGGGGAAAGGAGGTTTCCCGGTTATGCCTTTGAAAGGCTCTTAAAGAAGGTAGATGAGTTCTTAACTTCACCCTTGGAGGAGGCGGTGGAGGAAAGAAGAAACAGGGCAAAGGTCCTGATGGAAGTAAAGGAGGTTTTAAATCAAAGGTATGAAGAGTTAGGTTTAAAGAACGCCCTGCAAAAGGAAGCCATAGTGGCAAAGGCGGTTCAAGCTGTATACGGAAAGAGGGTAAGGGAAATACCCGACGACTTTTACACCGCCTTTGAAAAGGTAAAGGAGGAGATTCCAAGGGTTTCAATAAGCGAAGAGGAGACGGGCTTTTGAGGATTTTAAGGATTAGAAAGAGGGCCTTGGACAAAATACTAAACCTTGCGGAAAGGGATTACCCTAACGAAACCTGTGGCCTAATGCTCGGTAAGTTTGAAGGGGATGAGAAGATAGTCTTTGGAGCCTACGAAACTAAAAACGCAAACCAAGAGAGGGCAAGGGACCGTTACGAAATAGACCCGAGGGATTACTTGAAGGCGGAAGAAAAGGCAAGGGAATTTGGATTGGAAATAGTAGGTGTTTATCACTCCCACCCGGACCACCCCGACAGACCCTCGGAGTTTGACTTAAAGAGGGCCTTTGAAGGCTACTCCTATTTAATAGTTTCCGTTCAAAACGGTAAGGCCCTCTCTTACAGGAGCTGGACCCTGGTGGATGGTAAGTTTTTGGAGGAGGAGGTTGTAATCTTTGGTTTTTAATGGTATAATTGGTTAGGAGTTATGGAAAAGCACGTAGTTTTAGGTGTGGTTGCCATGGTTATACCCCTTGCCCTTATAATTGCGGGGGGGAAGCCTTCTTACATACCTACCAAATATCAGGCCTTCTGGGAGGGGTATTTGAGGTTTGTAAGGAATATGCTCTATGAGAATGCGGGAGAGAAGGGCCTTAAATACGTTCCCCTCATAGCGAGCTTAGGACTTTTTATATTCTTTTCAAACCTACTTGGGATGGTCCCAGGACTTGATGCACCTACCGCTAACCTTAATACCAACTTGGCCCTTGCCCTGATAGTTTTCTTTTACTACCACTTTGAAGGTATAAGGGAAAACGGGCTCTTTGGGTATTTAAAGCACTTTATGGGACCCGTTAAACTCATAGCTCCCTTCTTCTTTTTGGTGGAAGTCCTTTCCCACATAGCAAGACCTATAACCTTGGCCCTGAGGCTCTTTGCCAACATGAGGGCGGGGATAATGCTACTTTTAACCTTGGTAAATCTTGTAATAGGGAATCCCTTCACCATGGCCCTCTCCCCCCTGGTTTTACTCTTTATAATAGCCATAAAGTTTTTGGCCATCTTCATACAGACTTACATATTTATGATACTCTCCGTAGTTTATATTGCGGGTGCTATCGCCTCGGAGGAGCACTGATGGGAAAGGTTGCCCTAATCTTAACCTCAGAAACCAACCTCTACAAGAAGGCCTTAAAGTTCGTTAAAAAGCTATTTAAGGAGGTAGAAGTTTTTGTGGTCTTAGAAGATTTAAAGTTAGCCCAAAGCTCTTCCCTTTCGGTAGGCCTACCCTTTCCAGAGGACATGGTTAAAAGGGGAAAGGAAAAGGTCGTAGAAAAACTGGAAGGCCTTTACGGTGAGCTTTCCATAAACTATCCCTACAAGGTTGAAGTTTCCTACATAAGGGAGGTTTTGGAAGGTTTAAGGGGTTTTGACTTAGCCGTAGTTGCCAGTGCAAACCTTTCTAGCTTTTTGGGGCTTTTGGATAAGATAGACTTGGACGTATTCCTCATAAAAACTCAGAGGGAGGTGTTAAGATGAGGAAACTTTTATTCCTTGCCCTAATCTCTTCACCCCTCTTTGCGGAGGAGGTGGCAAAGGCTGGAGGCTCTGACAAGGCTCTCTTTTACGGACTTTTAGCCCTCGCCAGTGGTCTTGCTATTGGCCTTGCAGCCCTTGGGACTGGAATAGGGATGGGTCATGCGGTGAGGGGAACTCAGGAGGGTATTGCGAGAAACCCCAACGCTGGGGGAAGGCTACAAACTATAATGTTTATAGGACTTGCCTTTATTGAAACCTTGGCCCTCTACGCCCTCTTCGTCGTAATAGTCCTACTCTTTACGGGAACGGTTTCCGGGAAGGTGGGATAAGAGATGGCCACCGAGAGGCTAAAACCTCACATTTCCATACGCAAGAAGAAGAGAAAGAGTGGCTTTTTGGCCAGGATGAGGACCAAGGCGGGGAGGAAGGTCCTTTGGAGGAGGAGGAAGAAGGGGAGGAAGAGGTTAGCACCTTGACCCACCTACTCGTAAAGCTTGTAAGGTTTTACCAGCTCTTCCTCTCCCCCCTCCTCCCCAAAAGTTGTAGGTATTATCCTACCTGCTCCGATTACGCCATACTTTCCCTAAAAAAGTATGGCCCCATTAAGGGCTCCTTTAAGGCCCTGATGAGAATATTAAGGTGCAATCCCCTCTTTGAAGGGGGGGTAGATTATCCCTAAATGGAAGAAAGGGAAACGGACTTAAAAAAGCTCTTCCTCTTTATGTTCTTTGTGGGGCTCTTCATAATTTTATACGAGCTATACGTAGTTTTTAGTTTTAAAAAAATTAAGGAGAAGAAGAAAGGGGAGGTTAAGAGCTTACGGGTAAAGGTCCTTCCCGTAAAGGTTGATAAGGAAGTATCCTTTGACTTAAAGTTTTACAAAATAAAGATTTCTCTAAGGGGTGGGGTTATAACCTCCCTATACGACAAAAGG
>WFPT01000120.1 GCA_015487365.1 Aquificaceae bacterium | reverse complement strand
GTCCTTGCACAGGATAGGAGTAGGTCCGTTTGCCTTGATAGGAAGGCTGGAACCTGCAACAAATCCACTACCTTTGAAACCTCTTCCACCTGCCAGGTTTCATGGACGTCCGTCGTAATCTTTAAGGAATACCTTTCCTTTACCTCCTTTAAAATTTCTAAACCCCTTTCAAGACCCGGCCCCCTGAAAGACCTTACAGAGGTCCGATTTGCCTTGTCAAAGGAGGACTTAAAGATGAAGGTAAAACCCTTAAAGGTTTTTTCTAAGTCCTTTATAAATTCTGCAACTTCAAAGACTAGCTCCTCACTTTCTATGACGCAGGGTCCCGCAATTATTAAAAAATCCCCCATCTATTTTAAAATATTCCCTATGGAAAACCAAGAGCCCGTAAGGCTGAGGGAGATAAAAAAGGGTAAAGTGAGGAAACATCTTTTAAGCGTTTTGGTAAAGAATGAGCTTGGTGTCCTTGCGAGGATTTCAACCCTTATAGCGGGCAAGGGTTATAACATAGAGGGCCTTTCTGTAAGTGAAACCCACGAGGAGGGCCTCTCTATAATGACCATAGAAGTTGTAGGCGATGATATTGTAATAGAGCAGGTGGTAAAGCAACTTAGGAAGCTAATAGATACCGTAAAGGTGGTGGATTTGACGGACATACCCCACGTGGAAAGGGAGCTTGCCCTTATAAAGGTAAACGTTTCCAACAGGGAGGATAAGGAGGAGGTTATGAGGCTCGTTGAAATTTTCAGGGCAAAGATTGTAGATGTTTCACCTACCACCTACACCGTTGAAATTACCGGTGATGAGGAAAAGCTCAACGCCTTCTTAAAACTCGTAAAGCCCTTTGGAATAAAGGGGATGGCAAGAACCGGGAAGGTGGCCTTAAAGAGGGAGCTGTGAAGGGAAGTTTTTATATTTAATTTAGAGCTATGAAGGTGGGATACGTGGCGGTTGTAGGAAAACCTAACGTGGGTAAATCTACCCTCTTTAACGCCATATTGGGAACTAAGATTTCAATAGTTTCTAAGGTGCCAGGAACTACCAGAATAAGGGTTTTGGGGGTAAAGAACGTACCCAAGGAGGCCCAAATAGTTTTTTTAGACACCCCCGGGATTTACAAACCCAAGGACGAGTTGCACCGCTCCATGATTGGTATGGCGGTCCAATCCTTAAAGGATGCGGATGTAATTCTCTTTATGGTAGATTGCCCAAAGGGTTGGACGGACGAGGACGAGGAGGTTTTCCAAAGTTACGTAAAGGAATTTTCCTCCCAAAAAACCTTAATCCTTGCCATAAACAAGATAGACCTCCTCTCACCCTCAACCCTGGTTTTACCCATGATAGAGGAGATTCACAAAAAGCATCCAGAGTTTAAAGAGATTGTCCCTTTGAGTGCCTTAAAGCAAGCCAACATAGACGAGCTCTTAAAGGTAATAATTAAATACCTACCAGAAGGTGAGCCCCTCTTTCCAGAGGATATGATAACGGATTTACCTTTGAGGGTCCTTTCCGCGGAGATAATAAGGGAAAAGGTTTTACAGAAGACCTATCAGGAAGTCCCTCACAGGGTTGCGGTGAGAACGACCCAAATAAAACAAGGGGACAAAAACCCAGACGTTTTGGTAATAAGTGCGGAGATAGTTGTGGATAGGGAGAACTTAAAGCCTATAATAATTGGAAAAAAAGGTCAGAGGTTAAAACAGATTGGGAAGATGGCCAGGGAGGAGCTGGAACTGATTACCGGTAAGAAGGTCTATTTGGAGCTTTTTGTAAAGGTTGAGAGGGATTGGAGGAAGAGGCCTGAGCTCATAAAAAACTTTGGATACCTACTATGAGGATACTTTTATTCCTTATAATAGTTTCTTTGGCCATGGCAAAGACCTACTACTTTAAGCTGGAAAACGGGGTGAGGATAATATTAAGGGAGTTAAAGGATTTGGACGTGGTTTCCCTTTATTTAGGGGTCAAATCGGGGACCTTTAAGGAGGAAAAGGAAGGGGAAAACTACTTTACCTTTTCTATGCTAACGAGGGGGACAAAACATTACGATAAGTATCAGATAGCGGAAACCTTTGAAAAGTATGGGGGGTTCATAGCCTCGGGCTCCAACGAGGACTTTGGTTATGTGGAATTTTCAACGCGTTCTGAGGGTTTAAAGGAGGCCCTTAAAGTCTTAGAAGACATACTCTTTAACCCAACCTTTCCCAAAAAGGAGCTAAATCTTTTAAAAAGGGAAGCGATAGCCAGTTTGCGCTCCCAAAGGGAAGAGCCTTTTAGATTCGCCCTGTTAAAGTTAAGGGCCTTAACCTACAAGGGAACCAACTACGCATACCCAACCCTTGGGACCTTAAAGAGCATAAGGTCCATAAGGAGGGAGGACCTAATAAGGAGGTATAGGGAAGTTTTGGTGGGCTCCAATTTGGTGGTAGCGGTGGTCGGTAAGTTTAACGTTAAGGAGCTCCTACCAAAGTTAAAGGAAATATTTTTAAAGGTGAGGAAGGGGGAGTTTAAGGTTCAAGGTAAAGAGGTTAAGGTAATTGGCTCTAAGACCTTAAAGGTTAAGAGGGAGGGCAGTCAGGCAACCGTTTTATGTGCCTTTTACATTCCCAGGGAAAAGTTCTTGGAAGGTAGTGTCCTTTCCTCTTACCTGGGTAGGGGTATGACCTCCCTCCTCTTTAAGGAGCTTAGAGAGAGGAGGGGTTACGCTTACGCGGTATATACCTTCTTACCCCTTCACCTTAACTCATTAAGGCTTTACTCTTACATAGGAACTGAGCCAAGGAAGGGGAAGGAGGTTTTGAAGGAGATGCTAAAACTTATAAAGGGCTTTAAAATGAAGGAGGAGGACTTAGAGGTTGCAAAGAGGAAGTTAATAGGGGACTACCTTATAGCCAACCAAACGAGGCTTAGACAGGCCTACCACTTGGTCTTTTGGGAGATTATGGGCTTCTCCTACAAGATGGACGAAGAATACGAAAGGAAGATAAACTCATTAAGTCTTAACGGGGTATTAGAGTTAAGGGATTACCTAAAAAAGCACCACTGCGTCTTAGTATCCCCCGATGGCACTCTATAAGGGACATGAGAAGTTTAACCTCCTCCTTCTACCACCCACCCTTTACTTTATACCAAAGGAATACCTTCTGTTTTACACCTTAGGTTATCTATTTGGGACCTTCTTCCTCTCCCCCGACTTAGACCTACCTCAGTCGGTCCCTTCAAGGAGGTGGAAACTCCTAAGCTTCCTCTGGCACCCTTACAGGAAAGTATTTAAACACAGGGGGCTATCCCACTTTCCTTTCCTGGGGACCTTGAGCAGGCTCTTATACTTACTCCTCCTTTGTCTCTTCCTATACTTTTTCCTGGTAGGCTTTACCTCCCTCCTTGGGGAGGGAATTAGTGAAGGTATTCTTAGCTACGACCTGCCAAAGATTTTTAGCCTTTTGAGTGAAAAGGAGGAGGCCTTTTACTTTGTCTTGGGGATTTTTATCTCAGACCTGTTTCACCTAATCCTTGACCTCTTTTGGTAGAATTAAGGATTTAGATGGTTAAGACGAGGTTTGCACCCTCTCCCACAGGCTACCTACACATAGGAAACGTTAGGACCGCCCTATTTTCCTACCTCTTTGCAAGGCACAACCAGGGTAAGTTCCTTTTAAGGATTGAGGACACGGACCTGGAAAGGTCCAAGAAGGAATTTGAGGAGGATATACTAAAAGGCCTGAGGTGGCTTTCCCTTGAATGGGACGAGTTTTTCAGGCAGTCTGAGAGGTTAGAAATTTACAAAAGTTTTGCACAAAAGCTCTTAAAGGAGGGTAAGGCCTACCCCTGTTTCTGCACCCAGGAGGAGATAGAAAAGGAAAGGGAGGAGGCCAAAAGAAAGGGAATACCCTACCGTTACTCGGGTAAGTGTAGGAAGCTCAAAAGGGAAGAGGCTGAGAGGAAGATTAAAGAGGGTGTGCCCTACGCCATAAGGTTTAAGGTTCCCGAAAACGAGGTTGTAACCTTTGAAGACCTAATAAAGGGTAAAATTTCCATAAACACCAAGGACTTTGGAGACTTTGTAATAGTCAGGACTAATGGAATCCCCACCTACAACTTCGTAGTGGTTATAGACGATGCCCTCTCGGGTATAACCCACGTAATAAGGGGTGAGGACCACCTCTCCAACACCCCAAAACAGATATTAATTTACAGGGCCCTCGGCTTTAAAGTTCCAAAGTTTGCACACCTACCCGTAATCTTAGGTAAGGACAGGTCAAAGCTCTCCAAAAGGCACGGGGCGGTCTCCCTGCACCACTACATAAAAGAAGGTTATATTCCCGAGGCCCTCTTTAACTATCTATGCCTCTTAGGCTGGTCCCCACCCGAAGGCAGGGAAATTTTAAGGAAGGAGGAAATAGTAAAGCTCTTTGACTTAAAGGATGTAAATAATTCCCCCGCCATCTTTGACGAGGATAAGCTTAGGTGGATGAGTGGAGTTTATATAAGGGAGGTTTTAAGCTTAGAGGAGCTAACAGAGCTTGCCCTAAACTACTTAAAGGAAAGGGGAAAGGAAGTAGATAGGGAATACTTAAAGAGGGTCTTAGAGCGCACCAGGGATTCTTTTAACACCTTCTCCGAAATGCTAAAAAAGTTAAGGCCCTTTTTTGAAGAGGTAAAGCCTTCAAAGGATTCTTTAAAAAAGATTGAGGAGCTTGACGGTTTTAGAGCTTTAAAGGAGTTTTCAAGGGTTTTAAGGGAAAGTCCCTTAGAAGATGAAAGGGACGTAAAGAAGGTGGTAAGGAAAGTTCAAAAAAACTTAGGTTTTAAAGCACCTCAGGTTTGGAAGAGCCTCAGATTGGCCCTAACAGATTCGGAAGAAGGTATAAAC
>WFPT01000119.1 GCA_015487365.1 Aquificaceae bacterium | reverse complement strand
GTCCTTGAAGGCTCCCTTAAAAGCTTTTACAGGGACTTTAACTCCTTAAAATTTCCCTACGATAGGGAGTTTGCAAAAAAGTATTTTTTTGAATGCTTAAACTTTAAGTTAGGGAAGGAGGAGGTAAGGTCCCTTAAAGTCTTTAAAGGGCTTTTGGAGAAAGGAGCCTTTTAAAGAGCTTAAAGAAGAATTCATAACCCTTTTTTAATTCTTCAAGGGTTATGCTTTCCCTATCCGTGTGGCTTTCCTTTAAGGAGCCATAGCCAAAGACGACCACCTCCTTACCACCCTTGTGGTAGTTGCTGGCGTCGGTCCAAGACCTCATAACGGAGGTTTCATAGCTTCCCAAAACCAAATCAAAGAGCTTTACAAACCTTTCACACCTAAACCTGATAAACTCTTCCGCATCCTCCCTCTTGTATTGACAGTTTTTGGGAAGGAGGGAGATTATCTTCTTTTCCATATCTTCAACCTTTTCCCCCTCGTAGAGTTTTAATTCAAGGAGGGCGTAACTCTCCCAAGGGGTGAGGTAAAACTGGCTTCCACCCGATAGCTTTATAATATTTACGGGCCTCTTTAAAAGACCTTCTAAGCTTTCTAAGACCTTAAAGAGGGTTTTTATAGGGTTTTCCACTCTGTCAAACTCGGAGGCGTGGGCGCTTTCACCCTTACAGGTTATACTAAATTCTAAGCTCCCTTCCTGGGCTATACAGACTTTACCGTAGGTGGGCTCTATTACCAAAAACATCTCTTTGTCCTTTAAGTGTTTTAGGGCGAGCTCCGAGCCCAGGGCGGTGTTGGTCTCTTCATCCACCACGAAGGCCAGGGAGACGGGAATTTTCCCAAACTTTTCGTAGAAGTTTTTAAGGGCCAAAAGGAGGCAAGAGAGCATACCCTTTACATCGCTGGTCCCCCTTCCGTAAATCCTATCCCCCTCCACTTTGGGTTTGAAGGCTTCTTTGAAGTTTATCTTGGGAACCGTATCCACGTGAATGGATATAACTAAGGGTGAATCGTTCTTATAGAGGAGGTCGTACCTCCTTTCTTCAACAAAGACCTTCTCAAACTTTAAAAAGGATAAATACCTTTCTATAAACTTTAAAATCTTTTCCTCCTTGCCGGAGGGGCTTGGTATTTTTATGAGCTTGGTTAAGAGCTTAACTAACTCTTCCATAGGTTTTAAGGATTTCCCTTACCACCCTCTCTATCCCCTCCTCGTCTATCCCTACCTCCCTCCTTAGTTCCTTTTGAGGGCCGTGGGGGACGAAGTAATCCTTTATTCCAAGCCTTATGAGCCTTTTACTTATTCCCATATCACTCAATTCCTCTAAAACCCCAGAGCCAAAGCCTCCCACAACGGTGTTATCCTCAACGGTTATAAAGGCCTCGTACCTTTTGGAAAGCTCCTTTAATAGCTCCCTGTCCATGGGCTTTATAAACCTTGCGTTTATGAGACCCAAGTTATACTTTTTTGCCACCTTCAAGGCTTCATAGACCAAGTATCCCACCGCTAAGATGGCAACTCCTTCACCTTCCCTAATTACTTCCCAGGAGCCTATTTTTATTTTTTTAAAGCCCCCCGTCTTTACACCGATTGCACTTCCCCTCGGATACCTTATGGCAAAGAACCTGTTAGAATTTAGGGCGGTGTAAAGGAGGTCCCTGAGCTCCTGCTCGTCCTTTGGTGATGCCAAGGTTAGGTTGGGAACGCACCTTAGGTAGGAAAGGTCAAAGATGCCATGGTGGGTCGGTCCGTCCTCCCCCACTAACCCCGCCCTGTCTATGGCAAGGACAACGGGTAGGTTTTGCAGGGCTATATCGTGTATAACCTGGTCGTAGGCCCTTTGCAGGAAGGTAGAGTAATACGCCACCACCGGTTTTAAGCCCTGGCAGGCCAAACCTCCCGCAAAGACTAAGGCGTGTTGCTCCGCAATCCCCACGTCAAAGAACCTGTTTGGGAACCTCTTGGAAAACTCCACCAGACCTGAGCCCTCCCTCATGGCGGGGGTGATGGCCACTATCCTTTCATCCTTTTCCGCAAGCTCCACTATGGCCTTTGAAAAGACGGAGGTCCAGGTGGGGGTTTGAGATTTTTTTATAAAGGCACCACTTTCTAACTTGTAAGGGGGTGTTCCGTGCCACTTTACCGGGTCCCTTTCTGCGGGCTTGTAGCCCTTACCCTTTTGGGTCTTAACGTGTATTAAAACTGGTCCCCTTATGGATTTTGCGTTTTTTAAGGTTTCTTCTAAGAGCTTTAAGTTGTGTCCATCAATAACACCTATGTAGTTAAAGCCAAGCTCTTCAAAGAGGATGCCCGGTGATATTAGGCCCTTTAAGAACTCTTCCATAAGTTTTGCGGTCCTTAGGGGGAAGTCCCCAAACTTTTTCAAAACCCTCTTTACCCTCTGCCTCGTTTCCTGAACGAACTTACCGCTTATTATCTTGGCAAAGTAGTTGGATATGGCACCCACATTTGGGGAGATGGACATCTCGTTGTCGTTTAATACGACTATGAACCTATCGGGTCTCAGGTGTCCAGCGTTGTTTAGTCCCTCAAAGGCAAGGCCTGCGGTCATAGCCCCATCCCCTATTACCGCAATTACATAACCTTCTTCCTTTAAAAGGTCCTTACCTACCCTAAAACCCAAGGAGGCGGATATGGAAGTGGAGCTGTGTCCCGCACCGAAAAAGTCGTAAAGACTTTCATCCCTCCTCAAAAAGCCCGAAATCCCCCCATACTTCCTCAAAGTTTTAAACTCCTCCTTCCTGTCGGTAAGAATTTTCCAAGGGTAGGCCTGATGACCTATATCCCAAACCACCACGTCCTTTGGGAAGTCAAAAACCCTCAAAAGGGCAATGGTTAGCTCCACCGTCCCAAGAGATGGTCCAACGTGTCCCCCGTTCTTTGACGTAACTTCCAATATGTATTCCCTTACCTCCTTGGCTAAAGCTTCCAGCTCCTTGTAGTCCATGTATTTTAGGTCCAAGTGACTTTGGTAATCTCTTAGGGCCATAACAGTTTTAAATTTATTCTGGTTTTCCACTTATGGCACTTATCAGCTCCGAGGCGGTGGTTATACCCTTTAAAACCTTCTCCAAGCCGTCCTCAAACATACTTTTAAAGCCCTCCT
>WFPT01000118.1 GCA_015487365.1 Aquificaceae bacterium | reverse complement strand
TTTAACCTCTTTACGACTATTTTTATACCCTCTTTTGTTTTAAACCTAAACTTTAAGTAGCCGTAGATGGGGCTAAAGGAAGGGTCGTCCCTTTTTAGGATAAAGTAATCCTCCGTTTTTCCTTTCTTTAAAAATTCGTAGGCCCTCTTCCTTTCGTAAAGGTAGTAGGTGGGTAAAAATAAAATCCCGGAAAGGAAAAAGGAAAGGACCGAATATATCAGGAAGCTTTTAAATAACCTGAGGGTGATGCTCATTTAGCCAGTTCCAACATCCTTAAAATGGGCCTCTTTGCCCTTTCTATCACCTCCTTTGGAAGTATTACCTCATTTTTTTCCTCCTTTAAACTTTCATAAACGTTTTGTAAGGTTATTCCCTTCATGGTGCAACAATACACCGTCCCACAGTAGTTCATGGTTTCGGGGAAGATGTATTCCTTGTTGGGATTTTTCTTTAAAAGGGAATACTTTAAGCCCACCTCCGTTATAACTATAACCCTCTTTGCGGGTGTAGTGGTGGCAAATTCAATTATCTGGGAGGTTGAGCCTACAAAATCCGCCATATCTATTACATCAGGATGACATTCAGGGTGGACCGCAACCACCGCATCCGGATACCTTTCCTTTAACTCTCTTACCTCACGGGCGGTAAATTCAAAGTGGGGGGGACAAAAGCCCTTCCATATTATAAACTCCTTTTGGGGGACGTTTTTCTTTACCCAGTTTCCCAAGGCTTGGTCCGGTATGAAGATTATCCTCTTTGCCTTTAACTTTTTAACTATCTTCACCGCGTTGGAGGAGGTAACGCAAACATCACTTACGGTTTTGGTTTCCGCGTTGGTATTTATGTATGCAACCACTTCCGCATCCGGATACTTTTCCTTCAACCTTAAAACCTGCTCCTTACTAACCATGTCCGCCATGGGACAGCCACTCTCTGGGTTTGGGTGTATAACTTTTTTGTCCGGGTTTAATATCTTTGCGGTTTCAGCCATAAACCTGACTCCGCAAAAGACTATAATCTCCGCATCCGTTTGGGAAGCCCTTTTAGAAAGACCAAAGGAATCTCCAACGTAGTGCGCTATCTCCTGAACCTCCGGCCTCTGGTAGTAGTGGGCAAGGATTAAAGCCTTCTTTTTTTCAGCAAGCTCCTTTATTTTTTCTTGAAGCTCCTTTACTTGCTCCGTAACTACCATAAAATATAATATACCTATGCAGAGGCAAAAGGTAAAACTTATTGAGCCTTACGGGGGTGAGCTCGTAAATCTTTTGGTAAGCGATGAGGAGAGGGAGGAGATTTTAAGGGAAGTCCCTTACCTAAAAAGTGTTCAGCTAAGTGAGAGGATTGTTTGTGACTTGGAGCTTCTTGCGGTGGGAGGCTTTTCCCCCCTAAAAAGCTTTATGAGCCAAGAGGATTATGAAAGCGTTTTAGAAAGTATGAGACTAAAAAACGGCCTCCTCTTCCCAATACCCGTAATACTACCGGTGAAAAAGGATTTTGTAAAGAGCTTAAAGGAGGGCCAGAGGGTAGTTTTGAGGGACGAATACAACAACCCTTTGGCGGTTTTAAAGGTTGAGGAAGTCTTTAAGAGGGAGCCAAGGAGGGAGTGTCTTAAAGTTTTAGGGACGGACGACCCCTCCCACCCCATGGTCCCGGAGCTTCTTCTGTGGGGCGAATACTGTTTAAGCGGTGAGTTGAAGGTATTACAGCTCCCAAAGCACTACGACTATCCCCAATACAGGCTAACCCCCCGGGAGACCAGGAAGAGGTTGGAGGAGCTCGGTTATAGTAAGGTGGTTGCCTTCCAAACTAGGAACCCCATGCACAGAGTCCACGAGGAGCTAACCAAGAGGGCGAGGGAGAAGGTGGGTGGTAGCCTTTTACTTTCACCTACCGTTGGACCCACCAAGCCCGGTGACGTGGACGTTTTTACGAGGATGAGGATTTACAAAAGTCTTTACGAAAACTATTACGAAAAGGATAAAACCCTCCTGGTCTTTCTACCCTTGGCCATGAGGATGGCTGGACCAAGGGAAGCTCTTTGGCACGGCATAATAAGGAGAAACTTTGGAGCCTCCCACTTCATAGTGGGTAGGGACCACGCTGGGCCCGGCAAAGATTCAAGGGGAAGACCCTTTTACGGACCCTACGAGGCTCAGGAGCTCTTTAAAAAGTATGAAAAGGAGTTGGGGGTTAAAATGGTTAGCTTTGAGGAGCTCGTTTATGCTCCAAAACTAAACAAATATATTCCTCTATCGGAGGCAAAGGAAAAGAAGTTGGACTACTTAAAGATATCGGGGACTCAGGTAAGGGAAGAGTACCTTGCAAAGGGAATACCCTTACCTGAGTGGTTCAGCAGGCCTGAGACCTCCCAGATACTCCTTGAAACTTACAAACCCAAGCACAAGCAGGGCTTTTGCGTTTGGCTAACGGGGCTACCCTGTGCGGGTAAGACCACCGTAGCGAGCATATTGAAGGTGATGATAGAAAGTAGGGGAAGGAAGGTTACCCACCTGGACGGGGATGTGGTTAGGACAAACCTTTCCGAGGGCTTAGGATTTAGCAGGGAGGACAGGATAAAGAACATACTTAGGGTTGGCTTTGTAGCCAAGGAGATAGTAAAGCACGACGGGGTAGTTATAGTTTCCCTGGTAAGCCCTTACAGGGTTGCAAGGGAGGAGGTAAGGAGTATGCTCCCGGAGGGTAAGTTTATAGAGG
>WFPT01000117.1 GCA_015487365.1 Aquificaceae bacterium | reverse complement strand
ATCATAGCCTCTTTATCGCCCTTTCTACCTTCTCCAAGGTCCTTTCCAAGTCCTCCTTAGTGTGGGCGGTGGATATAAACCAAGCTTCAAACTGAGAGGGTGGGATTAAAACCCCCTCCTCCAAGAGGTTTTTAAAGAATTTGGCAAAGAGCTTTAAGTCACTCCTTTTTGCGCTTTCGTAGTCCCTTACCTCTTCGTCGGTAAAGAAGAGGGTTAGCATGGACGTTGCATAATTTACGGTAGAAGGTATCCCCCTTTCCTTGGTTATGCTCAAAATTCCCTCCGCAAGCTCCTTGGTCCTTTCGTGTAGCTTTTGGTAAGGCCTTTCCTCCTTTACCTTTAAGAGGGTGTAATAACCCGCAACCATGGCTATGGGGTTTCCAGACAGGGTCCCCGCCTGATATATACTTCCTTCGGGGGCCAATTCTTTCATAATCTTTTCCCTCCCACCGTAGGCTCCAACCGGGAAGCCTCCCCCTAAAACCTTTCCCAGGGTCGTAAGGTCGGGCTCTATTTTAAAGAGGCCCTGAGCCCCCGAGAGGGATACCCTAAAACCCGTTATCACTTCGTCAAATATGAGGAGGGCTCCACACTCTTGGGTGAGTTTCCTTAGCTCCTTTAAAAATTCTAAGTCGGGAATTACCACCCCCATGTTTCCAGCTATGGGCTCTACAATGGCACAGGCTATATCCTCCCCGTACCTTTCAAAGGCCTCCTTTAAAGCGTTCGTGTCGTTGTAAGGTAGAACTAAGGTTAGCCTTGCCACCTCCTCCGGAATCCCCGCGGTCCCGGGTAGTCCAAAGGTTGCAACCCCTGAGCCCGCACTTACCAGGAGGGAGTCGTAGTGTCCGTGATAACAGCCTTCAAACTTAACTACAAACTTCCTCCCTTTAACCCCTCTGGCCAATCTGATGGCGGACATGGTGGCTTCCGTTCCCGAATTTACGAACCTTACCTTATCTACGGAAGGTATGGCCTCTACCACTTCCTTTGCCAGCTTAACTTCGTAGGGATTGGTAAGGCCAAAGCTTAAACCCTTTTTAGCTTCTTCCTTTACCTTTTCTACCACTTCCTCCGGTGCGTGCCCTAACAGAGCTACCCCCCAAGAGCCCAAATAGTCTATGTATTCTTTACCCTCCAAATCGTATACCTTGCTACCCTTTGCCCTTACCAGAAAGATTGGCTCACACCCTACGCTCTTAAAGGCCCTTACCGGACTGTTCACTCCCCCTACCAAGTATTTTTTAGCTTCCTTTAACAGTTCCAATTTTTTGGCGGAGAGGGAGGGATTCGAACCCTCGGAGGGGGGTTACCCCTCTGCCGCTTAGCAAGCGGCCGCCTTCGACCCCTCGGCCACCTCTCCTTACTTAATTATTTTAAGGCATAGGGAAAGAGTATAGGCCTCTTTAAGACCCTGTAACCTCCTTTCAGGTAAGGCTCCTGAACTTCCTTCAATCCCATAGCTTCAAAGACTTCCCCCATCTTGTTGGGCATTACCGGATAGAGGAGGTATGATACAAAGTGTATTCCCACACAGAGGTTAAAGAGGACCCTTTTTAGCTTTTCCGTTTCCCCCAGTCTTGAAAGCTCCCAAGGTTTATTCCTATCCACATAGCGGTTTAGGAAGGAAACCAGGTTTAAAACCTCCTCTATGGCCCTGTTGAAGCTAAAGGACTTAAAGTGCTCCTCAAAAATTTCTTTGGTCTTTAAAAAATTCCTTTGGCACTCCCCCTCCAAGTTAGAAGAAACCCTTCCGTCTAAATACTTTAAGACCATAGAAAAAACCCTGCTAACTAAATTCCCAAGCTCGTTGGCAAGCTCCCCCTTAATCCTGTTGTTTATACCCCTCTTGGTAAAGTCTCCGTCCTGTCCAAAGGGCACCTCCCTTAAAAGGAAGTATCTGAGGGGGTCTATTCCGTATTCCCTTTTTAATTCTAAGGGCTTTACTACGTTTCCCAAGGTTTTGGACATCTTCTTACCCTCTACCTTCCACCATCCGTGGGCGTATATGCCCCTTGGTAGCTCATAATCCAAGGACATCAAGAAGGCGGGCCAATAGACTCCGTGGAACCTTAAAATGTCCTTACCCACAACGTGGGCGTCCGCGGGCCAAAGGCTTTTATCCTCCAAGGCGGAAAGGTAGTTAAAGAGGGCGTCAAACCAAACGTATATAGTGTGCTCCCTGTCAAAGGGAACCTCTATTCCCCAAGAAACCCTACTCTTTGGCCTGGTCAGAGAAAGGTCCTTTAAGCCCCCCTCCACGAAGCTGAGGACCTCCTTGAAGCGGTAGGGGGGGTAGATGAAGTTCGGGTTTTCCCTGTAAAAGTTTAAGAGCCTTTCCCTATACTTTGAAAGCCTAAAAAAGTAGCTCTCCTCCTCCAAGAACTCGCATTCTTTTAAATGTATTGGGCACAGGTTATTTTCCAAAAGTTCTGAGGGACTCTTGAACTCCTCACAGCCTACACAATAATAGCCCCTGTAAATTCCCTTGTATATGTCCCCCCTCTCGTAGGCCTTAATAAAGACCTCCTTTACAAACTCCTCGTGCTCCCTTTCCGTGGTCCTTATGAACCTATCGTATTCAATTCCAAGCTCCTTCCAAAGCTCCTTAAACTTCTTGGAATACTCATCCACCAACTCCTTCGGAGAGATTCCCAGGCTCTGGGCGGTCCTTTGAATCTTTAAGCCGTGCTCGTCCGTCCCCGTTAAGAAGAATACCCTGTAATTCCTCTGCCTGTAAAACCTGGCTACGCTATCGGCAATTACGGTAGTGTAGGTGTGTCCTAAGTGTGGCTCATCATTTACGTAATATATAGGGGTGGTTATGTAAAATTTCCCCATTAGTCTTAGGATTTTAACACATCCCTTAAAAATTTTACTAAGTTTTCTTCTTTTACCTCGTAGCTCCTATCCCTATACCTATCTTGAACCTCTAAGAGCTTTTTCTCCTTATACTTTTTCCCAAGGACTACCCTCAGGGGTATTCCCACCAAATCCGCATCCTTAAACTTAAAGCCAGCCCTCTCGTCCCTGTCGTCAAAGAGAACGTCAAAGCCCTCTTCTTTCAGCCTTTGGTAAATCCTTAAAGAGCTTTTAAGGAGCTCCTCATCCCTTACGTTTAAACAGATTATTAGAACTTCAAAGGGATTTACCTTGTAGTTCCACCTTATTCCCCTTTCGTCGTAGTTTTGTTCAACGAGGGCACTCAATATCCTACTGACCCCGATTCCGTAGCAACCCATATACACTGGAACCTCTTTACCCCTCTCATCACTTATTAGAGCTCCCATGGCCTTGGAATACCTGTCTCCCAGGAGGAATATGTGTCCAAGTTCAAGGCCCCTCTTTAATTGTAGGGGCTTTCCACACTTAGGACATGGGTCCCCCTCCTCAACTTTACAAAGGTCCGCAAACTGGCCGTAGTTAAAGTCCCTCCCCGGATTTACATTAATGTAGTGATAGCCCACCTTGTTTAGGGCCACCACTAAGTTCTTCTTCCCGTAGGTGGAGTTGTCCCATACAACCTTAACGTTTTTTGGTAGGTTGAAGATTCCCACAAACCCCTTTTCCGTATTTAGGATTTCCCTCACCTCCTCCTCGCTCGCCAGGTGAAAGTCCTCGTCCCCGAAGAAGGCTTCCACCTTCTTTTCATCCACCTCCCTATCTCCCCTTATTAAAATCAGGTAGGGCTCACCCTTGTGTATGTATAGGAGGGCCTTTAAAATCTTTTCCTCCTTTACCCCAAGGAATTGGGAAAGCTCCTTTATGGTTCTGGTGTTGGGCGTTTCTACGAGCTTTAAGGGCTTTTCCTCCTCCCCTTCCAACTCACCCCTCTTTAAGGGAACTATTTCAGAGTTTGCGGTATAACCACAGCTTTTACAAAGGACAAAATGGGCCTCCCCAAAGGGGGTGGGGGCTATGAACTCGTTAGAAAACTTTCCACCTATTTGTCCAACGCTTGCCTCAACGCAGTAGGTTTCTAAACCGAGCCTCTTAAAAATCCTCTCATAAGCTTCTTTAAAGGTTTTATAGCTCTTTAAGGCCTCACCTTCGTCCCTGTCAAAGGAGTATGCGTCCTTCATTATAAACTCTCTCGCCCTTATTAGGCCAAACCTAGGTCTCTTCTCGTCCCTAAACTTAACCTGGACCTGGTAAAGGTAAAGGGGTAGGGACCTGTAAGACCTTACGAATTTCCTAAAAAGGTCGGTAATCTCTTCTTCGTGGGTTGGACCAAGACAAAACTCCCTACCATTCCTGTCTTTAAGTTTAAAGAGCTCCTTCCCGTAAGCTTCCCACCTACCCGTCTCCTCCCACAGCTCCTTGGGGTTTAAAACGGTAAGGAGAAGCTCCTGACAACCTATCCTTTCCATCTCCTCCCTTATAACCTTTTCTACCTTCTTTAAGACCTTAAAGCCCGCGGGCAATATTTCATAAATACCTGAGGAAACCTGACTTATGAATCCCGCCCTCAGGAGTAACCTATGGGAGGGTGAAACCGCATCCGAGGGCTCCTCCTTTGAGGTAAAGAGGAAGAAATTGCTCCAGCGCATAATCCTTTAATATTTTATTACCCAAACTTTTATGACAAAAATCATAAAGTTTTGGGCAAAATTTTGGCATAATATCTGCAACTATGGAAAAGGTCCTAAATTTGGTGATATTCCTACCCCTGTTTGGTGCCCTCCTCATAGGTATTTTTAGGAAGGAAAAGCTTTCAAAGTTTATAGCCCTAAGCTTTTCCCTCTTGGTCTTCCTCCTGTCCCTTTACCTATTTATAAACTTTGACTTTTCAAGGGGTGGCTTCCAGTTTTTAACCCACACCAAGTGGATAGAGAGCTTGGGCATAGGTTATAGGGTTGGCCTTGACGGTATGGGCGTCTTCTTAGTCCTTATGACCTCCTTGCTATTTTTGTGTGCCTTCCTATGGTCCTTAAAGGTTGAAGACAGGGTAAATCTTTACTTTGCCCTCTTTTTAATCTTAGAAACTTCTTGCTTGGGGGTATTCTCCGCTTTGGATTTTTTCCTCTTTTACATCTTTTGGGAGGGTATGCTCATTCCTATGTATTTTATTATCGGCTTTTGGGGGCACGAGAGGAAGGTTTATGCCTCCAACAAGTTCTTCATATACACCTTTTTTGGGAGCGTTTTCCTTCTCCTTGGGATAGCTACCCTCCTGGTCTATTACTACCTCCAAAGGCACACCCTCTCCTTCAACTACTTTGATTACCTATCCTTAAACTTTCCATTAAAACTTCAGTTGCTTCTGTTTTTACTCTTTGGTATAGGCTTTGCGGTAAAGATACCCATGTTTCCCTTCCACACTTGGCTACCCGATGCCCACGTTGAGGCTCCAACCGCAGGTTCGGTAATCCTTGCGGGGGTTTTGTTGAAGATGGGAACTTACGGTTTTGTAAGGTATTCCCTAACCCTCTTCCCGGAGGCCAGCAAGTTTTACACCCCCCTAATCTTTACCCTGAGCGTTATAGCTATAATTTACGCTTCCATGATGGCCATAGCCCAAAGCCACATAAAGAGACTTATAGCATACTCTTCCATAGCACACATGGGGGTTGTTACCTTGGGGACCTTCGCCCAAGACCCCCAGGCCCTTGAAGGGGCTATATACATGATGATAGCCCACGGCCTTTCATCGGGAGCCCTCTTCATGGGGGCGGGATTTATATACGATAGGCTTCACACCTACGAGATAAAGGAGCTTGGAGGCCTTGCCAAGTTTATACCCGTTTTTGCGGTCTTTTTTATGCTTTCTGGCCTTGCCAGTATAGGTTTTCCCGGACTTGCGGGCTTTATTGCGGAGTTTTTAGTATTCTTGGGGACCTTTAAGAATTACCCCGTATGGGCCTTCATAGGGGGCTTTGGGGTGGTTTTAAGTGCAGCCTACTTCCTCTACATGTACAAGAGGGCCCTCCTTGAATACGAGTTAATAGGTGAGGAAAAAATTAGTAAATTTTCAAAGCTCAGGGACTTAGAGGCACATCATATTATTCCCTTTACCCTCATAATAGTAAGTGCCTTTTTGTTGGGTTTGTATCCCCATCCCTTTGTAAAGTTTGCCCAGCATACCGCCAACTTAATCTTTAATGGCTGATAAGCTCTTCCCCCTCTCAATCTTTACCCTCTCATTTTTCCTACTCCTTTACTTCCTCCAACCCTTTTACTATGGTATAGCCTGGGGGATAATCTTTACCCTCCTGTTAAAACCCCTTTACAACAAAGTGAAGCTAAGGGTTAAGGGGGAAAAAGTTTCCGCGTTAATAATAACCTTTACGGTCCTCTTCGTTTTCATAATACCTATATCCCTTTTAGGAGGCTTTATTTTAAAGCAAGCCATAAGCTTTTCCAACGACATTATAGGTTATATAAGGAGCATTAACCTATATCAACTGAGGGAGGAGCTAATTTTAAGGCTTCCCCCTCCCTTTAATGAATATCTAAAAAGT
>WFPT01000116.1 GCA_015487365.1 Aquificaceae bacterium | reverse complement strand
TCCTCAAATAAGTCTAACACCTCCTTTAGCTCCTCCCTTAAAATTAGTATTACTTTTTTTACCCTTTCTTCTTTACTTTTTAAGTCCTTTAATTTTTCTTCAAGACCTTCTAACTCCTTTAACTCCCCCTTTATTCTTTCCCTTTGCTCTTTAAGGTTATGCTCCCTTTCCCTCAGCCTTCCGTATTCCTCTTTTAGGGGGTTTAAGCTGTTTAGTCCTTCCCTTATACCCTTTCTGAGTTTTTCCACCTCCCTTGAAGTTTCCTCCTCCTCCCCTTTTAGTCTTTTAATTTCCTCTTCCAACTCTCTCAGTTTTTGCTTTAACTTTTCTTTCCTTAAAGTTAGCTCCCTCAGTTTTAAGGTGCTTTCTGCCCTTAAAAGCTCCCTTTCCCTCTCTTTTAGCCTTTTATACTCCCTCAGCTTTTCCAAGGAGCTTTTTAGTTCCCTTATCCTCCTTTCCCTTTCCTTTAAGGTGGCAAGGAGCTCTTTTAGTTTAACCTCCACAAAGGAAAGCTCCTGCAAACTCTTTTCCTTCCTTTCGTCAAACTCCCTCACCCCCGATATTTCTTCAAAGAGTTTCCTCCTTTCTAAGGGGCTTTGCCTTAAAATCCTGACCACGTCCCCTTGGAGTATAACGTTGTAGTTTCCCTCGTATATTCCCCCTTTGCTAAGGAGGGCCTTTACCTCACTTTCCCTTACCCTCTGTCCGTTTATTTCAAAGATGGTCCTTCCGTCCTTTAAAAGGGTCCTCGCTATGAAGAAGTTACCTTTTACGGGGAAGGTCCCGTCCTCGTTGTTAAAATGAACTTCAACCCTCGTCCTCAGTTTGGAAAGCCTTCCACCAAAGACCAAATTCTTCAACCTCTTCGTCCTAAGGGTTTTTGAGCTACCAAGGGCCAAGGCAAAGATTAGGGCATCCCCTAAGTTGGACTTACCGGAGCCGTTTGCCCCCACTATCCCCACCAACCCCCTTTCAAAGGGAATTTCAACCCTCCCCAGGTAAGATTTAAAGTTTTCAAGGACTATCTTTTCTACGTGTGCCATAGCTCTTTAAGCTCTAAGTTTATACCGTAGGCCTTTAAGGTATTTAAAAGTAGGGCGGAAACGGTCATAGGTCCCACCCCTCCTGGGACTGGGGTTATAGCCCTTGCCTTTTCCTTTACCCTTTCAAAATCAACGTCCCCCACTATCCTATCCCCCACCTTCCTTATACCAACGTCTATGACTATGGCCCCCTCCCTTACCATATCCTCTTTTATGAGGTGGGGAACTCCCGTAGCACTTATTAGAACTTCCGCCTCTTTGGTGTATTTTTTTAGGTCCTTGGTGTGTATGTGGCAAACGCTAACGGTAGCCCCCTCCCTCAGAAGTAGGGCCAGGAGGGGCCTTCCCACTATAAAGCCCGCTCCCACAACCACTACATCCTTCCCCTTTAAGCTTATGCGGTAGTAGTCAAGGAGGAGCTTTATCCCCAAGGGAGTGCAAGGCACAAAGCCTTCACCACCCCCCAAGAGCTTACCCATGTTGCAGGGGTGAAAACCATCTACGTCCTTTTGGGGGGAGATGGAGTTTATAACTTCCTCCTTGTCTATGTGCTCCGGTAGAGGTAGTTGCACCAGTATTCCATCCACCTCCTCGGAGGCGTTGAGCTCCCCTATGAGTTCTAATAGCTCGTAGGTTTTTACGTTTTGGGGCAAAAAGTAGGGGAAGGACCTAATACCTACCTCCCTACAACTCTTTATCTTATTCTTAACGTATATCTTACTTGCGGGCTCCTCCCCAACCAAAATCACCGCAAGACCAGGTTTTCTTCCCTTTATTTTTTCTACTTCCCGCTTTACCCTGAGTTTTACCTTTTTTGATAGCTCTTTACCGTTTAGGATTATAGCCAAAAAGGAGTTTGGCGGAGCGGACGGGATTTGAACCCGCGACCTCCGGCTTGACAGGCCGGCGTTCTAACCTGGCTGAACTACCGCTCCTTATTTTATTATTATAACACTTTTCCCCATGGAATGTTATAATAAAGTTTTATGCCAAGAAGAGGTCCAGTTCCACCAAGAGAAATTGAGCCCGACCCAAAGTATGGGAG
>WFPT01000115.1 GCA_015487365.1 Aquificaceae bacterium | reverse complement strand
TCTATACCCCTTGCACTTACCTTTATAACCGCTATGTCCGTTTCCGGGTCCGTTCCCACTATCTGGGCCTTCTTTTCGTGAAACCTGTCAAATCTAACGGTTATGGACTCTGAGTTTTCAACTACGTGGTTGTTGGTCAAAATGTAGAAGACGTTTTCCCTCCGGTCGTACTTAACTATTACCCCAGAGCCAAGGGCCTGCCTCTTCATGGGAGGGAGCTCCGGGAAGGGTGGGAAGGGGAAGAAGGGGAATTCTTGCCTTTGAACTTGAACGGAAAAGATGGTAACCACGGAGGGGGAAACCTTTTCCACTACCGCGGATAGCTCCTCCTGGAAACTCTTTAAGGTGGCAAAGTTTAAGGAAAAGATAAAGGTAGGTAGTAGGAGTAGTAAAAGCCTTACCACCATAGCTTATAATTATACAAGGTGGTGCTATAATATAAGGGCTATGGGACAGAAGACCCATCCAGTAGGGTTTAGGTTGGGAATAACCAAGGAGTGGCCCTCTAAGTGGTTCGTTCCAAAGGTCTTTTACTCCAAAATCTTGGAGGAGGACCTAAAAATAAAGCGCTTTATTGAAGAAAGGTATAAGTATGCGGGTATATCCAACGTGGTTATTGAGAGGATGGAGCCGGATAGAATCAGGGTTAGGATATTTGCCCAAAAGCCGGGTTTGGTCATAGGGAAGGGTGGGCAGGAAACGGAGTTTATAAAGGAAAAGGTTGAGGAGATTACCGCAAAGGAGCAGATAAGGATAGACGTAAGGGAGGTTAGGGTTCCCGAGCTGGATGCAAAACTGGTTGCGAGCAACATAGCCTATCAGATTGAAAGGAGGGTATCCCACAGGAGGGCTATGAAGAAGGCGATAGAGGATGCCATAAAAAACGGTGCAAAGGGTATAAAGGTTCAGGTAAAGGGGAGGCTAGGAGGGGTTGAGCTTGCCCGGAAGGAGTGGTTTTTGGAGGGTAGGATGCCCCTTCAAACTCTAAGGGCGGACATAGATTACGCCTACACGAGGGCCTACACCAAGTGGGGGGTTATAGGAGTAAAGGTTTGGATATACAAGGGTGATAAGATAAAGGAAGCAAAGGAGGAGATAAAGGAAAGGTTGAGGGAAACTACAAAGGAAGAGTAATCCTTCCCCTCCTGTATTCTCTTCCAATCCTTACAGCTTCTTCCTTTTTTATAAGGTTCAGCCTCCTAAAAACCTGTAAGAGTTGGGTAAAGTTGTGGGTCTTTTTACTAAAACCTCCCCTTTCAAAGTCAATCAGATAAACTTTACCTTCACCTACCAAAACGTTTTTGTCTATTCTGTTTAGCTCCCCGTGGTTTATGCCTACGCTGTCTAAAAATAGGGCGATCTTTATTAAACTTTTTAGGACCCATACCTTATCCCCCCTGTAATCCTTAAAGGGGAGGGCATCTATGAAGGAGTATGCTATAAAGTCCTTACCTAAGAGTTTAATCTGGGGGAAAGCTTCCAACCCTAAGAGACATTCTAAAATCCTTCCCTCCTTCCTGATGGCGTAAATTTTTTCCTCCGAGCTCGCTACCTTAAAGGTAAGGAGCTCCCCTTCCCAGTAGCCCCTGTAAATTGATGACCTCCAACCCCTTGAAAATTTTTCCAACTTTTCCACCCTTTCCCTTATTGAGGAAAACCCTTCACCTATTAGTTGCATTCCTTATACCAGAAGGAGAGGCAGGTTTCCCCGTATTCCCTCCTCCTGTCGCAGTTAAAGTTTAAGCCCTTGTGGTGCTCTAAGATGAACACTCCACCGCAGTCTAAAACTTCTAAGCAAACCTCTATGAGCTCCTTATACTTTTTGTAATCGTAGGGTGGGTCCGCAAAGATTACCTTTGGTTTCCCCTTAAAGGCCCTTACCCTTTTTAGGGCATCCCCTAAAACCACCTTACCTCCCTTCCTCTTTATCCTTAAAGCCAACCTCTTACTCCTTTCAAAGAAGATTACCTCCGCACCCCTTTCCATAGCCTTAAAACCCACCCTACCCGTTCCCGCAAAGAGGTCAAAGAAGGTAAAACCCCTCAAATCCCCCAGTATGTTAAAGAT
>WFPT01000114.1 GCA_015487365.1 Aquificaceae bacterium | reverse complement strand
CCAGTATGTTAAAGATTGCAGAAAGCACCACGGATTTGGTGGGCCTAAGCCTTCCCTTCACTAAGATAATAATTTAAAACTTGGACCTTTTTCTTTCTTCCTCCTCCAACTTATGAACTCTTTCCATTACCCACCACATACCTTTTGGTATTAAAAGGTATGCAAAGGTTGCAAAGGAAAGGAGAGCCTTCCAAAATCCGCTGAATAAAGGACTCCTTACCATAAGGTATGCACAAAGAATGACCAGACCTGCAAAAAAGAAGGATGAGTAGAAGTAACCCCTTTTTCCCCTCAATCTTCCGTATGCGTAAAGGAAGGCATATAAACCAGCTCCTAAAACATAGAAGAAGCCAGCTCCTAATAAAACCATTACCTCATAAGGGCTAATCATCCCGCTTTTAGTTCAGTGGAAGGTTTCTTCTTTCCAATAGTAACTAAATCGTAGATTAGAACCAAGTATGAAAGAAAAAAGAGCAAACCAAAACCAAACCTCCACTTTAAAGGTACCTTTACCCACGGGTGTAGTTGTGCCATTATGTAATCTTGCCAAGTAGCTCCTCCTACCGCCCTTTCGAGGAAAGTTTGAGCAAAACCCGCTACTAGCAAGGCTCCAACCATTCCAAACATGGAAAGAATCATACCTACATACGCTATCTTCCATGATTTACTATCCAAAACCGGTCCATCAGGAGCCCGTAAGTGCTGAAGGATTATATAAACGAAAACTATGTTCGTTGCTACATAAGCTCCAAAGAAGGCTAAATGTCCATGGGAAGCTGCCATCTGTGTTCCGTGAGAGTAAAGGTTTATTTGGGGTAGGGTGTGCATAAAACCCCAAACTCCTGCACCGAAAAAGTTTCCAAATGCTTGAAGTAATATCCAAAAAAGGGCGGGCCTATTTACCGTTTGAAGTTTATGAACACCTGCGTCATAAACCGCATGGACTACCATAGCGACTAAGGGTATAGGTTCTAAGGAAGAGAAGAAGCCTCCAATACCAAGCCAATAGTCAGGGGTTCCTATCCAGTAGTAATGATGGCCAAGGCCAAGTATTCCAGTGCCAAAAACTAATAGGACCTCAAGGTAAAGCCAGCCCTCTATTATTTTCCTCGGTGTTCCTAAAACGTGCATAAGGGCCCATCCCATTAAAACTCCTACTAAAACTTCCCAAGTGGCCTCTACCCAGAGGTGAATCACCCACCACCACCAGAATTGGTCCTTTGTTATGTTTGGGGTAAAGAACATCCCCGCTACATATAAGCCCGCCAACGCAACAAGGTCTATAAGTAGAACACCCATAAGGCCCGTAATTTTATCGGATTTTAGGACGGTCATGGCCACGTTAAAGTAAATTATTAACATCACTAAAACTATACCTATATCTGCCCATCTAGGCGCTTCTATGTACTCTCTCCCTTCCGTTATGAACCATAAGGTAAAGGTATTACCGCTTCCTATTTGCTTTAAGATATACACCAAGACTACTATTCCGACCGCAACGGTTAGCAAAAACCAAGCAAGCTTACCTAACTTTGCTCCTACTACATCCCTTCCCGTTTCATAGGGCAAAATCCAATATATACTTCCTATAAATCCCATTAAAAGCCAAACTACCATAGCGTTTATGTGGAGCATCCTTGCTATGGAAAAGGGCATTATGCCGTATAAGAAATTGGGATTAATATACTGATAGGCGGCCAAAAGGCCAAAGATAATCTGAGCTCCGAATAGGATTATTGCAACGGAAAAGTAAAGGATAGCTATCTTTTGGCTTTCGTATAGTTTTCCCATCTTTATCACCTCCCATTAAAATTTAACTAATTTTGATTGACCAAAGTGGTCTGGAAAACCATTCGTATCTATTGCGGACATCCATTTTAAGTATGCTACAATTGCCTTTGCTTCTTCCTCAGTTAAGTGTAAATTAGGCATCCTTCTATCCCAAGTGGCAAACTTATCCGGATGCATTAAAAACTTAACCATAGCTTCTTCTTTGGTTTTCGCCCCCGTCATGGGTATCATCATTTTTTCCCATTTAGGGTCTAACCAGGCTTTTGTAAGGTCAGGTGCATAGTATGCTCCATTTCCTAAAAGGGTATGACAGTCCATACAGTTTCTACTTTGTATGGTGAGCTTACCCTTAATTAAAAGTTTCATAGCCTCTTCTTTATTGTAAATTTTTCCAAACAGAGGCTCATCACCTAATATTACTGGTTTAAAACGCTTAGAAATGGGGTCAAACTCATACCCTATCTTCTTGTTGATAACTGTTGGTTCAGGAATCCTCCCTTTTCCAATTTCAATCTTCCGTAAAGTGTCAAAGGTTAATATCCACAGGCACGAAAACATAACTATTGAACCAACAATGGCAAACCTCTTCCAAAACACCGGCTCTAACCAGCTTCTACCCCTTGTGAGAATCATACCCCCTATAAGGGTAATAAAAATCGTAGCTATAACTACTTCCAACCAATTCATGGTTACACCCTCCTTTAATATAAAATTATATCACCTTAAAGCCCTGTAAAAGCGGTGGAGGGCGGATAGGTTGCTGAGGATTGCTAAAAGCTTTAAGGTTAGCTCAGGCTTTGAAAGGATTAAGCCCAGAAAGATTAAGAAGTTCCTAACGTCCCTTGAACCGAAGGTCTTTAAGTCCCTCTTACCCAAGCTTTCCGCCTTAGCCCTTATGTAGGGGACCAAGGAGGAGCCAAGGAGGGCCAAGAAGCCGAAGAAGTAATCTTGGGTCTTTAAGGTTAGGGCAAAGACCGTTAAGAGGTCAAAGTATCTGTCTAGGACCGCATCCAGAAGGGCCCCCTCCTTGGTGGTCTTCCCCCTAAGCCTTGCTAAGTCTCCGTCAAGGCTGTCTAAGAGGGCGGAAAGGTATAAAACCGCTCCCGCTAAGGGGAATTTCCCCTCCATTATCAGGTAGAAGGTGGGGACCACCAGGGAAAAGGAAAGGAGGGTTATTAGGTTGGGGCTTAAAAACTCGTAATCCTTTATTAACTTAGCCAGCCTTAAAGTGAGGACTTTATTTATTTCCTCTACGAGCATCTTAGGAGGAGGTAATCCCCCTCTTCCTTTAAAATTTTCCTGTGGATTAGGACCTTTAAAGCCTTGGTTACCGCTTCCCTGCTGGCTCCAACCCTTTGGGCCAACTCCCTGTGCTTTAACTTCTTTACCCTAACGTATTCCCCTTCCCTTTCCCCCACCTCCTTTAAGAACTTTAAAATCCTTTCGCCTACGTCCAAGAAGGCCAAGGCCTCTATGGTTTCATCCGCCCTCCTAAGCCTCCTTACCAGTGAAACTATAATTTCTATCGCTATCGTAGGCTCCTCCTTTAAGAGCTTCAAGAATTCATCCCTTGAAAGGAGGGCTAAGAGGCTCTCTTCCTCAGCAATCACGGTGGCGGACCTTGGCTTACCGTCAAAGAGGCTCATCTCACCAAAAAAATCACCCCTTTTAAAGGTTGCCAGGAGTAACTCCTTACCCTCTTCGTTTTCTACCACCGCCCTTAACTTTCCCGATAAAACCACGTAAAGGTCGGTGCTCTCTTCATTTTGATAAAAGACCACTTCGTTCTTCCTGAACTTGATGGTAACAAACTTCCCCGCTATTTTCCTCAAAGAGCTCTCGGAAACCTTACTGAATATGGGAAGTCTCCTCAGTATATTTAAGAGCTCTCCCATTTACTTCTTTTTTAAGATTACAAAGGAATCGGGCCTCTTTATTCTGGGAACGAGCATCTCCATGACCCTGAGCTTATGGTTTAGGTTGGTGCTCTCTACATAAACTAAGGTAAAGTCTAAGGCCAAAAAAAGGTCCATGTTTTGCTCCCCCGTAGAAAGGACTAAAACTACATCTTCTCCTATGAGGGGGGTGGTATATACCTCCTTAACTATCTTTTTTATTAGGTCTATTTCTAAGGTCCCCTCCCTTCCTAAGACCCTACAAACTTGGGCATACCTTTTGGGGTTCATCACCACCACGAAGGGACCGTAGTGTCCGGACTCTATCAGCTGTGTGGTTGCAGTATGTATATCGTAAAAGGCGTTCCCTTCATCCCCCCAGTCCTTCATGGGAATCCTCTTACTACCCTTTACCGTAAGGAGACCCTCTATGCCTAAGTCCTCGTTTCCGTATAGGATTAGCCTGTCTTCGGCCCTTGCCAAGAGCAAGGTTGCACCCTTTACGTATGTGGTATCTACGGCTAATTTTAGGCCCCTCCAATACTCTATGTCCCTCCAAGAGATTATAAAGTCCTTGTAGAGAACGGGTATGGGAACATGAACCCGCCTTCCAACCTTTAAGGCCTCACATTCTTTAACCTCTTCACCGGGTTTAAAGGCACAGACACCTTCCGTAAAACCTTCCAGAATATCGTAAGAGGCAACCTGATGGGATGGGCCCACCGGACCCACCAACTTTAAAAACTTCCTGAAAGTTAAAACTTCCTTGGCGGTTTCCAACACCGCCCTCTCCAAAACTTCCCACTCCTCTTCACTAAAAGGTGATTGGGAGAAGTTGTTTTCCACCATAGCTTATTATTTTAAAGCCTCCTACCTAAAAGTCTTTCAAGCTCCTTCAGGTCGGGGGACATCTCCCTTGCGGTTTCTACCGTTATTACCCCACTCCTTACCAACCTTACCAAGTGTTGGTTCATGGTTTGCATACCCGTTTCCGCCTGACCACTCTGCATCAGTGAGTATATCTGTTGGAGTTTGTTCTCCCTTATTAGGTTCCTTATACCCGTCGTTGGTATTAGGAGCTCATAAACCAAAACCCTCCCTCCCCCTATCTTTGGGGCCAACCTTTGGGATATTACTCCCTGTAAGGTAAAAGATAGCTGGACTCTAACCTGCTCCTGTTGCTCGGGTGGGAAGACATCCACTATTCTGGTTATGGTGGAAATGGCGGTATTGGTGTGTAATGTTCCAAAGACCAAGTGCCCCGTCTCCGCAGCCCTTAATGCTATTTCAATGGTTTCCTTGTCCCTCATCTCACCCACCAAGATTACGTCCGGGTCCTCCCTCAAAGCGGCCCTTAAAGCATCCGCAAAACTTTCTACGTCCGTCCCTATTTCCCTCTGATTCACCACACTCCTTTTGTGGGGGAATACGTATTCAATGGGGTCTTCAATGGTTATTACGTGCTTGGGCATGGTTTCTACTATGTAATTTATTAAAGATGCTAAGGTGGTGGATTTACCCGAGCCAGTGGGACCCGTTACTAAGATTAAGCCCATGGGTCTGTGGCAGAGCTCTAAAACTTTTTTAGTTAACCCTAT
>WFPT01000113.1 GCA_015487365.1 Aquificaceae bacterium | reverse complement strand
GATGTGTAGCAGTCAATACATAGTGCAAAGTTTCCAGACCATTTGTCGGAAAGTTTTTGGGAAAATCCCAACTTATCGTTTATGAAGAACTTTATGGGAAATCTCCCAAAGTCTTCTAAGTGCTCTTCCTTTTTTTGCCCACACATATAGCAAACTATTTCCTCCTTACTTTTCTTTTCATCAACTATTTTCTTCTTTAAAAGCTCATCGTAAAAGGCATAATCGATTACATTCCTTCCATTTATTTGAACTGTCCAAAAGACTAATTCTTTTTTTAGCCTTTTATTAAATTCCTCTTTATCTTTTATACCCTTAACCTCAACCCCGTCAAAGATTTTTACCTTAGAAAAATCCAAGGTTCCCTCCGGATAAAATATTTCTTTAATTTTTTGTAAAATACTTAAAAATTGCTCTATTTCCTCAGTTTTTGATAGTTTTTTTAATTCATCTTCTATTGAAAGCCAGCAGGAATATTTTTTATCTTTTTCACAGTATAGCCTTTTTAAGTCGGTAAAAGTGCAAAGGAACTGATTCTGCCTTCCAGTTAGTCCAAGTTTTATATACTTAAAACTATCCTCATCCCCGGGCTCATACTCCTTACGGGTATCTATTTCTATTCTTTTTTTATCTAAGTTAAAGTTTATAATTCCCACCTTGTAGGCTATATCTTCCTTAATGTCCGGAATATCCGAGGCAATTTCAGAAATTCTCCTCCCTTGTTTGACAATATTACCTATTTGATAAATACCTTCTATCATTTATACTACCTCCACCATTCCAAAACCTTGGGAGTTTTTGGCTCCTAAACCCGCTTCAAGGGAAAGCCTTACCATTTCTTCCTTACCCCTTATTTTATAATATCCTTCCCAAGCTTCTATGAGGGTCCCCTTGTATAAAATCTTTTTCTTATATTGCTCCTTTACTTTTAGGGGCTCTACCTTTAAAATGCCTTGGTAGCTTTTACCATAGACTACCTCGTATTTTCTGATGAGGTTCTTCTCTATCAGCTCGTAGAATTCCCTTTGCCAGGGGTTTAGGTAGTAAAATCTTCTTTGGCCAGGAGGGGTCTTATAGACCGTTATGGGGGAAAGGCACCTGACTAGCACTTCTTCACCGATTTTAGGTTTTACTATCTCCAAGGAGTATAAACTAACCTCGTTTTTACCTAAGTAAAATTCCTTTCCCTTTAAGAGGTTTTTAATGGAGGAGGAAACTACCTCCGTAATGGGTGAGGCAAAGTATAGGGTTATATTCCTTTCAAAGATTACCAAGCCCCTTTTTAAGTCCTTTTCAAGGAGCTTTCCTATTATCTTTGAAAAGGTAAAGAGCTTAAACCTCCTCTTACCGTAGCTAAATCCAAAGTTGTGCAAGAGGCTTGAAAGGTTTGGGTCCATACAGTTGTAAAGGAAGGATTGAATCAGGTGGTTGTAACTCTTTGGAAGGATAAGGGGTGTCCTTGAAGTAAAAACTAACTTAACTATCATCTTTAAAAGAGGCTCCTTTGGAAGAGTTTATCCACCTCCTTTAAGAGGGAGCGCATCTCATACTTTTTCAGTAATTCCCTTAATTCTTTTAGGTTGGGCCTTAGGGTAAAATCTTCCAGCTTAAAGTTTAAATCCACCTTTATGGGTCTTACGAGCTCGTAGGAAAGGGTTAGCTCTTCCCTTTTGGCCCTTGGAAACTCCCTTGAAAATTCCTCCCACCTTTTGAGGATGCCCTCTACCGAGCCATACTTTCTTAAAATCTTTAAGGCGGTTTTATCCCCTACCCCTTCAATACCTTTAATATTATCGGTGCTATCACCCCTTAGAGCCAAGAGGTCTGGAATGAGTTTGGGCTCAACCCCAAATTTTTCTAACACCTTTTCCTTAGTAAATACCTCACCGCTTATAGGATTTACCACGAAGATACTCTCATCAACCACCTGCAATAGGTCCTTGTCGGGACTGAAAACTTTTACGGTAAGGCCTTTACCTTTTAGCCTTTCCACCAAGGACACTATAAGGTCGTCCGCTTCAAGGCCTTCCCTCTCTAAGTAGTTTATACCAATAGCCCTCAGGATTTCCTTTAAAGGCTTTATCTGTAAAACCAAGTCGTTCGGTGCTTTGGGCCTTTTTGCCTTATACTCTTTGTAAATTTTTTTCCTTTTAGTTTTTTTTGGTAAATCAAAGCAAACGGTTAAATACTTAGGCCTTTCCAGCTTTAAGTGGGAGAAGAGGGTCCTCAAAAAGCCGTAAATGGCGTTTGTGGGAAAGCCGTAGGAGGTCTTTAAAGGTGGGAGGGCAAAGTAGCTCCTGTAAAGTATAGAGGAGCCATCGTATATGAAGAACTTAAACATAGCTAAAAATTATTTTTAAAATTAGTGAGTTTATAAGGCCAGCTACGAGGTCGTCCGCCATTATACCGAGGCCACCGGGTAGCCCTTCAAACTTTTTTATGGGGAAGGGTTTTACAACGTCCAAAATCCTAAAAGTTACAAAGCCTACAAGGAAAGTTTTTAAACTGAAAGGAACGAAGGAGAAGGAAACTACCATGCCCAAAACCTCGTCTATTACAACCTCTTCCGGGTCATCCTCCCCCTTTTGCTTTGCAACTTCGTTTGAAAAGAAGGCCCCCAACAAAAAGAGGATTAAGGACAAGGGTAAGCTAATCAGGGGCTTGTCCGCACTTAAATATACCAAGGGGAAACTAAGAAGGCTACCCAAGGTCCCAGGGGCAAACCTTGAATAGCCCACGAAGAAGTAAGTAGCTATAAGCCTTTCCATTTGGAAAGCTCCCTCCTAAGCTCCCTTTCCTTTAACTCCCTCCTCCTGTCGTAAAGCTTTTTACCCTTTGCCAGGGCAATTTCCACCTTGGCCCACTTGTTGTCCTTAAAGTAAATCTTTAAAGGTATTATGGTGTAGCCCCTCTGTTGCACCTTTCCCATCAGCCTTAAAATTTCCCTCTTTTTTAAGAGGAGCTTCCTCTTCCTCGTAGGGTCCGGTGGGTTTATGGTGCTCTTTGAGTAGGGGGAAATGTAGAGGTTGTAGAGGAAGGCTTCACCCTTTTCAATCCTTACGAAGGAATCCTTAAAGGAAACCGCCTGCCTGTTCCTCAAAGACTTTACCTCCGGGCCTTCTAAAACTATTCCCGCCTCATAGGTTTCTAAGATTTGGTAAAGCCTGTTTACCTCCTTATTTACCGCTACCAGCATCTTTTTCCCTTTCCCTTAATTTTTTTTCATACTGGGGCTGATAAACCCTTATGGCCTCCTTGGTAAAGGTTATCTTAGTATTACTATCCACCTTTAAGGTAATGGTATCTTCACCAATTTCTACCACCGTTCCCCATATGCCCGAAGAGGTTATTACCTTATCTCCCTTTTTTAAGCCCTTTAAAAACTCTTGATGCTTCTTCCTCTCCTTCTGCTGGGGCCTTATTATGAGGATGTAAAACAAAAAGAAAATCCCCCCTAAGAGTATAAACTGAAAGATTAAAGCGGTCAAAGGGTCCCCCCTTCCTTCCATAGGAGCTAATTATACAACATAACCCTTATAAGAGCTTTATCATATACTAAGAAGGCCTTGGGAATAAAATTAATCTATTATGGTTAAGAGGGAAGAAGTTGAAAAGGCGTTAGAGGAGATAAGGCCTGCCCTTAGGTTTGACGGAGGGGACGTTGAGCTCATAGATGTAAAGGAGGATGGGACCGTTCTGGTAAGGTTGGTGGGAGCCTGCGCGGGTTGTGGCTTTTCCGTAATGACCTTAAAGGCGGGTATTGAAAGGTTCTTAAAGGAAAAGTTTCCAGAAATTAAGGAGGTGGTGGATGTAGGTATGTCGGACCTCCCCTTTGGAGGTTTTAACCTTGAACCTACTGAGTAGGCTTTACTCTGAGCACGACGAGCATCAGGTAAGGCTAAACTCCTTAGAGGGGATTTTGGAAGAATATACGGAAGGTAGTAAGGACGAAGAGTTTATAAAAATCTTTGAGGAGGTTTGCAGGGAGCTTGAACTACACTTAAAGGAAGAGGAAGAGGCCCTATTCCCCACCTTAAAGGAGAGGATGGGGGAGATGGCTATGCCGGTCTTTGTGATGCTCAGGGAGCACGAGGACATGAGGCAAACCTGTCAAAGGGTCTTTGAAAGCCACCAAAGGGGTGAGAGGGAAAAGGTAAAGGAGCTCTGCCAATACCTAATATTTTTGGTAAGGCAACACATAGAAAAGGAAAACAACATACTCTTTAACATAGCTAAGGAGCTCATAAGGGAGGAGGAGCTCTTGGAGCTTGACGGTATAGCCCAGAGGGTAAGGGAAAACGCCTAAGAATATGGTAGATAGTCACTGTCACCTGACCCTGTTGAAGGAAGAGGACTTAGAGGAAAGCTTAAAGGACAGTAGGTTTGACTTTTTTATAAGCGTTAGCTTTGACCAAAAGACCATAAGGGAAAACTTAGTACTTTCCAAAAAAGAGGAAAAGGTTTATTGCTCCTTGGGCTTTCACCCCCACGAGGCCAGTAAGGTAAAGGAGGAAGACCTGTTAAAGTTAAAGGAGCTTGCCAAGGAAAATGAAAAGGTGGTTGCAGTAGGTGAGTGTGGCCTTGACTTTTACAAAAACTACTCACCCAAAAAAGTTCAAGAGGAGGTTTTTAGAAAACAGATAAACCTGGCGAGGGAGCTGGGACTACCTTTAATAATACACATGAGGAACTCAGAGAGGGAGGTTATAGAGATACTTAAAGAGGAAAGGGCTTACGAGGTTGGAGGGGTTTTGCACTGCTTTACGGGAGATTATGAAACCATGAAGAGGGCCTTAGACCTTAACTTTTACATATCCTACTCGGGAATAATAACCTTTAAGAACGCCTCCTCTTTAAGGGAGGTGGTTAAAAAGACACCAACCAGTAGGGTATTGTTGGAAACGGACGCCCCCTGGCTTTCCCCAGAGCCCGTTAGGGGAAGGCCCAACAAACCCACCAACATATTTTATACCGCCCGAGTCTTAGCAGAGCTTTATCCTAACACCTCCTTGGAGGACGTGGATAGGATGGTCAGTCAGAACGCCAGGAACCTCTTTGGTTTGTCTAAAAAAAAAGGCAACACCATAGTTTATGAAATAAACGGAAGGCTTTATATAAATCTAACCAACAAGTGCAACCTACACTGCCTCTTCTGCCAGAGGGAGAGGGAGAGGGAATTCTGGGTTAAGGGTCATTGGGTTTGGACAGAGAG
>WFPT01000112.1 GCA_015487365.1 Aquificaceae bacterium | reverse complement strand
TAAACAATTCATTTTTTGTAATTTGATAGGCTTCCGTATAGGCCAACAAAAGTAAGGCCTGGTCGTAGAGCATCTTTTCAAAGTGGGGTAAAAGCCACTTCCTGTCCGTGGAGTATCTGTGAAACCCAAAACCCACCTGGTCGTAGATACCTCCCATCCTCATCCCCATTAACGTCCTTTCTATCATCTCCTTGGCCTCTTTCCTTTTATACCTGTAATAATACCTCCCCAAAAACATAAGGTTGTGGGGGATGGGAAACTTGGGGGAACTTCCAAAGCCTCCGTAGGTTGGGTCAAAGCTGTTGTAAAGCTCTTCAAAGGCCCTGTGAAGGGCTTCCTCACCCAATTTCCCCCTTCCCCTTCCCTTTAAAGATTCTTCAAGGAAGCTCGTTAGATTTTCCGCCACCCTTAAAACCTTATCCCTTTCTTTTTCCCAAAGCTCTACAATCCTTAAAAGTATATCTTTAAGGCCTACCCTTCCAAAGGAGCTCTCCTTTGGAAAGTAGGTCCCCGCAAAGAAGGGCTTTTTGTCGGGTGTCATTATAATCGTAAGGGGCCATCCCCCGCTACCCGTCATAGCCTGACATACTCCCATGTAAAAGGCATCTATATCCGGCCTTTCCTCCCTATCTACTTTTATAGGAATAAAGTGCTTGTTTAAAATCTGTGCAACCTCTTCGTCCTCAAAGCTTTCCCTTTCCATAACGTGGCACCAGTGACAAGTGGAGTAACCTATGGATAGGAATATAGGTTTGTCTTCCCTCTTTGCCCTCTCAAAGGCCTCCTCACACCAGGGGAACCAATCAACGGGGTTGTGCGCGTGCTGTCTAAGGTAAGGGCTTTTTTCGTTTATGAGCCTGTTGGGTTTCCTTAAAACCATTTAGGTGGTAGGCACGGGGGGATTCGAACCCCCGACCTCCGCCTTGTAAGGGCGGCGCTCTCCCAACTGAGCTACGCGCCTTCTCTTTCTAATTTTATTACAAAACCTTCCACCTGTCAAGGACGCAAGAACCTCTCCTTTGGGACCTCCTTGGTGTTAAAAAAGTATATACAGTTGGTGGTGCATTTACTAACGCAGGAAGGTAAAAGACCCTCATCAACCCTATCCTTACAGTAGTCGCACTTTACCACCCTTTGGGAGGTTGGGTCAAAGGTTATGGCCCCGTAGGGACAGGCTATTATGCAGGCCTTACAACCTATGCAGAGCTCCTTATCAACGAAAACTATACCATCCTGCCTCTTCTTCATAGCGGAGGTGGGGCAAGCTAAAACGCAGGGTGCGGGCTCACAGTGGAAGCAGTTCATGGGCAAAAAGAATTCTGAGAACCTGAAAACCTTCATAGGCCTTATCCTAAAATCGTAAAGGGACTTTTCCTGGGCACAGGCAACCTCACAGGAATGACATCCTATGCACCTTTGAAGGTCTATGAGCATAACGAACTTTCCCTTTTCCATTTAAAATAATTTAGGCAAGATGAAAATCCTTTCCCTTGACACGAGCTACTCAACCTTCAACTTCTCCATCTTAGAGGAAGGTGAGGTTGTTTTCCTCTTTATAGAGGAGGGGAAGAAGACCTTGGAGCTCTTACCTAGGGTCTTTGAAGAGTTAAAGATAAACTTTGAAGAATTTGATGCCTTCTGCGTTTGCAGGGGGGTAGGTTATAGCACCCCTTTGAGGATAGGGATAACCTTTTTAAAAACGGTCTCCTACACTCTAAAAAGGCCACTCCTTTCTTACACAAACTTTGAAGTTTTCAGGAGGTTAGACGAAAGGGCAACTCCCCTTTTAAAGGTTTCCCATTATTGGTTGAGTGAGGAGGAGGGGAAGGTTAAGATTTTAAAGGAGTTTGAAAAGGACAGAACCTACATTACTTTGGAGAGGTTTGAGCTTCCAAAAGGTTTAAGGCTAATAACCTATAAACTCTTACCCTTTTCCTACCAGGGTGCCTATATATGTTATGAGAAGTTAAGGAGGGGGGAGGTGGAAGACCCCCTCACCTTAGAGCCCCTATACTTTAAGGGGCTTTAGAACATATACTGGCCCTGGACCTGGAAGAAGGTCCTCTTTTGGTCGTAATTTACCACGTTAAAGGACCACTTTAAGTGGTGGCCTAAGTAGTAGCGGTTTATTCCAAAGGTTAAAATCTTGGTCCTGTTGTTTATAACCTCATACCTTAGGGCGGGCTCCAATTTTAGGGACCTTATTAGGTAACCACCTTGAACGTAAAAACCTTCTTCCTTTTTAAAGTTTTTATACTCCATTTTCAGGTATTCACCGCTAAAAACTAAGTTTTTATACCTAAAAAATAGGTCCCCTCCCACAAAAGTTGCATAAGTATTCTGATTTTTATACTTTAAATTGTTATTTGATGCGTAGGAAATACCAAAGCTTATAGCTCTTCCCTTACCTATCGTAGTATCGTCCTTTTTCTTTTCTATCCAATTTGGAGGTGAAAATTCTAACCTTAACGCCACCATTCCACCCCTTTCCTTTTTAATTCCGTTAAGTTTATTTTTATTTTCTACGGATTGGCCGTCGGAAAGGCTAACCATATACCTGAAAACCCCATCCTTAATTTTCCCATGGAACATGACCTGAAAGTCGTAGTAGTCCCCAAGCCACTTCTTAGCGGTTTCCACCAGGTGAGCCCTTTCTATAAGGAGTTGCCTTGAAGAGGAGACCAAGCCCTGTCTGGTGTAGGCCTTTTTCTTTATTCCTATAAGCAAGGAAAAACCCTTAGAAACTTTCCAATCCGCAAAGGCGTAGTGAATGCCTACCTTTACCCCATGATGGCTTTTAACCCCCTTGTAGGCGTCAAAGTCCCTGTAAGCCTTGTCCGCTTTTAGGGTAAGGTCTAAGAGGAGGTTCCCCACCTTCTTTTTAAAGGAAAGCCTTACCCTCCTCAAATAAGCATCAAAGTCTTGGCCCGAGGAATTTACCGTTAAAGAGCCAAAGTCAAAGCGGGGCTGGAGCCTTACCTTCACCTTTAAGTCCTGGCCAAAGGAAAGGGCAAAGGGCAAAAGAAATAGGGCGTATCTCATAACTACACCTCCTTTGGGTTTTTTAGGGCTTTGCGTGGGACTATCCATAGCCTATTATTATACCAGAAATTTACTTAAAAACTCCCAGTTTGTAGTAGGGCGTTTTTAAGAGCTTACCTATCCTTACCCCTTCAAGGAAGGGTTGATACTCTTCAAAGGAGGATTGAAGGAAGATGGTCCCTTTGGCCAAATTTTTGGTCCTTTCCACTTTTAGGTCCTTAAAGCTAAGGTTTAGGTCCTGTGAAATTAAAAGCCTTTGACCTTCAAGGGGGTAGGTTAGGTAAAACCACTTGCAGTAGTCGGGGGTAAGGCCTTCCTCGTAGTAGTAAAATACCTCCCCTTTAAGATTTACATCCTCATCCTTAAAGCTTATTTCCTCTTCCTCTTCAAAGGCTAAAACCTCCCCCTCACCCAGTAAGTCCAAAAGGACTTCTAAGTAACCGGGGGTAAAGTCTAAGGTCCTTTTACTCTCCCTCAGCTCTGAGTAGGGGCTAAAAAGGTTTAGGTAGTCCCTTTCGTGGAAGAGGGGCATAGGTAGTATTAGCCTTGAATTTAGGGCGGTTAGGTTGGGAAAGGGTGTTACGGAGATTACAAACTTTTCCTTTAAAAGCTTTAACTCCTGGTCGTTTAAATACCTTGCGGGATTTCCAAAGAGGATAAAGCTTTCATAATCTTTTAAGTTTTCCTTAAACTCCTTTAAGCCCCTGTGGGGATAGCGGAAGACGTTACCCACTATGGAGTAATCTACCTTAAAGTTTTCCCTTAGGACTTTTAAAAGCTTTAAGGTTAAATTCCTCAGGGGGGACTTTAAAAGGGCATCACCTATTAAAACTAAGGATGGCAGGCTTTCAAACTCCTTCCCATACCTTTCCAAGACCCCCTCCAAAAATTCCTTTAACTCCTTTAAGTTTAATAGGTAACTCTCGCTGGACTTTAACAACAGTGCATCCCTTAAAGAAGAAACCCCTATTACCTTAGCCCCCCTTTCTTTGGCGTCAATAACAAACCTTTCCAGCATAACGTCCGAAAAGACAAACTCGGAAAAGAGGGCCAGGATAAACTTTTTTTGGGGCCAAAGCCAAGGTTTTAGGGTTGAGGGTTTAAAGGGTACAAACTCATAGTCTGAGTAGAGGTCAAACCTTGAAAAGAGCTTTAAGTCTTCAAGGGAAAAGAAGGGGCTTACGAAGACAGCCACCTTCTCTTTTAGGTTTTGCCTTATTAAGCTTTTTGCCTCTTCCCTGGAAATCTCTTTAAAGTTTTCCCCCTCCCTTACTAAGAAGCTCCTTATTCTAAAAGGTGAGGAGGGGCCTTCGTAAAGGTATGCTATACCCTTTGAGCAAAGGCTTCCCATTCCCGGATACACCTTTGGATTTCCGTATACGTCTATAACCTTCCCCCCTTTTAGGTAAAGTATGTATCCACACTCACAACCGCAACCAAAGCAAAGGCCCTCCCTCTTTGAGTCAAAATTCTTTATACTGAAGTCCTTGGGCATTTTAAAAGTATCTAACTATGTTGTAGTAGGTGTCCCTTTGGGCGGGTTTAAAGCCAGCCTTTTTTATAGCCTTTACCATCTCCTCAACCTTTGGTATCTTAACCTTGTAGTTGGTAGAAGATATTACGTTCTCCTCTATCATCAGGGAGCCGAGGTCGTTTGCCCCAAAGTGTAGTCCCACCATGCCCACCTCCATGCCTTGGGTTACGTGGGAGGTCTGAATGTTTTCAAAGTTGTCCAAAAATAGCCTGCTCAGGGCCAAAACCCTTAGGTAGTAGGGGCTACCCACCTCTTCAAGGTAATCCAGTTTAGTCCCACCCTTTTTAAAGGTCCAAGGGATGAAGGCGGTAAAGCCCCCCGTCTCGTCCTGAATCTTCCTAATCCTTTCAAGGTGCTCCAAAATGTCCTCTAAACTTTCAACGTGCCCAAACATCATGGTGGCGGTTGTCCTCATACCCAGCTCGTGAGCGGTCCTATGGACCTCCTCCCACTCCTTAACGGAGCACTTGTTGGGACTTAAAAAGTTTCTAACCCTTTGTGAAAGTATTTCCGCACCCCCTCCCGGTATTGAATCAAGGCCACTTTCCTTTAACCTTTTTATTACTTCCTTTACGGTTAAACCCTCCTTCTTTGCCAAGAAAACTATTTCAGGGGCGGAAAAGGAGTGAATCTGAACCTGTGGGAAGCTCTTTTTTATCTCCTTTAATAGCTCCGTATAAAAGCTTAAAGGTAATTCTGGGTTTAAGCCCCCCTGCATTAAAAGGGTCGTTCCCCCTAAACTTACAAGCTCTTCTACCTTTTTCAGGATTTCATCCAAACTTAGAACGTAAGCCCTTTTGTCCCCTTTCCCCACGTAAAAGGCACAAAACTTACAACCCGCTACGCAAACGTTGGTGTAATTTACGTTCCTATCTATTACGAAGGTAACCACATCTTCTGGATGGTAGAACTTCCTAACCTCATTAGCCAGGTGGCCTAACTCCGGTAAGGGTAGTTGGAAGAGCTCCTTGGCCTCTTCCTTGGAATACCTCTTCAATAGACCGGTGTTAGCCATTTTTTGTACCTCCTTTGCTTTCCCCTTACTATTTTAAAGAAGATTTCTTGAAGCCTTTTGGTAATCTCCCCTACCTTGCCACAACCCACCTTTCTGTTGTCCACCTCCAATATGGGAGTAATTTCTGCGGCGGTTCCCGTAAAGAAGAGCTCGTCCGCCTCGTAGAGCTCAGACCTTGCCACCGCCCTTTCTTCCACCTCAACCTTTAACTCCTCCCTTAAAAGCTTTATGACCGCACTTCTGGTAATACCCGGCAGTATGCCCTGATTTACTGAGGGGGTTATGGCCTTCCCCCCCTTAATTAAAAAAACGTTTTCCCCTGAGCCCTCCGCAACAAAACCCTTATCGTTTAACATTATGGCTTCATCGTAACCTGAGAGGATGGCCTCGGTCTTGGCTAGGGCACTGTTTACGTAGGCCCCACAAACCTTTAAGCTGGAAGGTATTGCGTTCTCTGAGTTCCTAACCCAGCTTGAAACCTTAACCCTCACCCCCTTGGAGGTGTCTAAATACCTACCAAAGCGGTATAGGTATATGCAAACCTCCGTTTCATAACCTACGAGCTTTGGAGTAAGTTTTAGGTCCTTAAAATAAACCAAAGGTCTTATATAAACGTCCTCCTTTACCTGCGACCTCCTTAAAATTTCCTTGGTAATTTCTATTAGCTCCTCGGGTGAATACTTTACCTCCATAAAGAGCTTTTTGGCGTTACCTATCAGCCTTTTGTAGTGCTCCATGGCAAAGAGTATGTAGAGTTGCCCCTCCTCCTGATTCCAGTAGGCCCTTATACCTTCAAAGACCGCGGTGCCGTAGTGAATGGAGTTGGTCCTTACGTTAAGGTTTGCCTCCTCTACGGGAACTATTTTTCCCTCAAAAAGGCAATAGTCCATAGCCCTTATTTTATCAAAGGCTTACCCACCCTATCAAATCTGGGGGAGAGCAGGGCCAAAACTATCTGCCTTAGAGCGGTAATTATTGGATTTTTTACGTCCGCGGGGGTTATGGGGGGTATGTCCCCGGAAAAGTATATTACAAAGGGTTTTCCCTCTATCTGGGAGCGCTCAATAAAACCAAAGAACCTACTGTCCTGACTGTTGTCCCTGTTATCACCCATGACAAAATACTCACCCTCTGGAACCTTGAAGCTCTTGCAGGCGTAAGGTATTCCCGTAAAGAGGGCACAAAGCTCCTCCCTTACAACCTCATAGCAACCCCTTATGGGGGCACAAACCCCCGCGGGACCCCTCTCCTCCTCTTTGAAAAGGATTAGGTGCTCACCGTAGTTTGGGATAAATTCCTTGTAGAGTTCAAAGCTTTCCCCCCTTATGTGGAAACTTCCAACCTTCTTTAACTCATACTTTTTACCGTTTACCTTTACCCCGTATACTCTCCCCTCCTTGAAAAACTCCACCTCATCCCCACCCTT
>WFPT01000111.1 GCA_015487365.1 Aquificaceae bacterium | reverse complement strand
CCCGTGGATGGAATAGTGGAGGATATTTTCGTAGAGGTGGGGGAGACGGTAAATCCCGACGAGGTGCTTATAAGGATAAAACCCCACCATGGTTAGGTTTGCCCTACCAAAGGGGAGGCTCTTGGGGGAAAGTTTAAACCTTTTAAGGGAGGTGGGAATCTTTAAGGGAAAACTGAACAACGACAGAAAATTACTTTTAGAAGGGGAAGGTTTTTCCTTCCTCCTGGTAAAACCCTCCGACGTCCCCCTCTACGTTGAGGAGGGGGTGGCGGATTTGGGTATATGTGGCCTTGACGTTATAAGGGAAAAGGAGCCAAACACCTACAACCTCCTAAACCTAAACTTTGGCCGTTGTAAGATGGTGGTGGCGGGGAGGAGGGAAAAACTTAAAGAGTATAGGGAAAAGGACGTTTTAAGGGTGGCTACAAAGTATGAAAACGTAGCTAAGAAGTTCTTCAAGGGGAGGGAGGTTAAGGTCTTAAAGCTTTCGGGCTCGGTGGAAATAGCTCCCCTCGTAGGGCTTGCGGATGTTATAGTGGATATTACCCAAACGGGAAGGACTTTAAGGGAAAACGGCTTGGTGGTCTTTGAAGAAATCTTTGAATCCCACGCTTACCTTATAGCCAACAGGGGAAGTTTTAGAAACAAGAGGGAGGAGGTTTTAAGGGTTGTCCTTACCCTTGAAGAGGCCCTTTATAGTAGGGCATAGGGGACTACCCTCCCTGGAAAGGGAAAACACTTTAAGCTCCTTCAAGAGAGCCATAGAGTGCGGGGTAGATTTGGTGGAATTTGACGTAAGGAGGGCTAAGGACGGTCTGGTAGTCTTTCACGATAAGGATTTAAAAAGGCTCTTTTCCCTGGATAAAAAGGTTATAGACTGTAAGGTAAGTTATCTGACTTCGTTAGGGGTTAATACCTTACAGGAGGTTTTAAACTTCTTCAAGGAGCTGTCCTTTCCCTTCCTCTTGGAGGTAAAGGAGGAGGGTATGGAGGAGGAAATTGCAGAGGAAATTTTAAGGTTTGGACTAAAAGAGCTTTGCACCGTAATATCCTTCTTGGAGGAGCCCTTAAAGATTTTTAAGGGTTTTGGTTTTAAGACGGGACTAATATATTCAAGGCCTCCTGGAAAGATTTTAAGGGCGAAGGAGCTTGGTTGTGAATTCGTCTTACCCGCAAAGTATTTAACCACCAAAAGGAGCGTTAGCTTCGCCCACCGGCTGAAACTAAAAGTTATAACTTGGACCGTAAATGAGGTGGAAGAGGCAAAAAGGCTTTCCCTAATAGGGGTAGACGGTATTGCAACGGACGAAATTAAAGTCCTTTCAAGTTTTATAAAATAATTTCCTATGGAGGAAGTAGGTATAGTTTTAGGCCTAAAAAACTACCCTTCCACACCCTTTGAAGTTTGGGTAGGTATATACAACGATAAGTTGGTTCAGTTAGAGGACGTCCTCGTTATAAGCTCCGAGGTAGCAAACCAGGAGGTTAAGTATTACGGTATAGTTTCAGAGGTAAAAAGGTACGAGGAGGGTATAGATGAAGTGAGCCAAAGCTTTTTAACCAAAACTGGTAGGATAAGCTCAATAGATACTCTAATTGCAAAGGTAAATATAACCAGGATTGAGCCGGAAATTTTAATAAGTCCAAAGCCCACCTCCCCCGTTTACAGACCATCCTTTAAGGATAAGGAGATAGAGGTAGCCCTCTTTTACGACCAGATGGGGGACAGGATACCCGCGGGAATTTCCCACAACCGTCAATACCCCATTTACATAAACTACCACTTCATAAACGGCAAGGAAGGGGCCCACGTTTCCATCTCGGGGATGTCGGGGGTAGCTACCAAAACCTCCTACGCCCTCTTTTTACTCTACTCCATATTTTCAAAGGGTAGGGATAGGGACAAAAGGGCCCTAATCTTTAACGTTAAGGGTAAGGACCTCATGTGGATAGACAAAAGGAACAAAAACTTTAAGGAAAAACACAGGAGGGACTTTGAACTCTTAGGCTTAGAGCCAAAGCCCTTTGAAGGTGTTTCCTTCTACTCACCCCCCGAAAAGGTGGGAAGCAACTACCCCTCCTTCTCCGCAAGGGAGGGCGTTAATATCTTTAAGTGGAGCATAAGGGACTTTGCGAGGGAGGAATTAATATACTTTATGTTTAACTACGAGGAGCTCAACTCCTCAAACCTAATGCACGTATTGGAAAAGGTGGCGGAAAGACTAAAAAACTTAGAGGGTGAAAGCGATAGCAGTCCCTTCCTGGTTTTGGACAACGCAAAGACCGTTTCAAACCTCAGGGAGCTCTATTGGGAGATAAAGAGGGTGGCGGAGGGGAAGGACCCCGACAGGTACGAGCTTTGGTTTGGGAAGGCCCAGAGGACCACGGTAAATGCCTTTTTGAGGAGGTTTGAGTTTGCGATAAAACACTGCCAAAACCTCGTATGGGGTGAAGAGAGTAAAACCATCTCCTGGAGCAACTCCAAGATAAGCGTTGTAGACATTTCTGAGCTAAGGGATGTGGCAAAGAGCTTTGTCGTAGGGGCCATCCTTAGGAAGGTCTTTGAGGAAAAGGAGAGGATGGCGGACCCAAAGATAAAACTCTTCGTCCTTTTGGACGAGCTAAACAAGTATGCTCCAAGAGAAAGGAATAGCCCCATAAAGGACATACTCTTGGACATAGCGGAGAGGGGAAGGAGTTTGGGGGTAATACTTATTGGAGCTCAGCAGAACGCCTCGGAAGTGGAAAAGAGGATTTATACCAACGCCAGTATAAAGGTTTTGGGGAGGATAGACTCAGCGGAGGTATCCTCTAAGGAGTACGACTACTTGGACAACAACTACAAGAAGAGGGCCATAATCTTAAAGAAGGGGACTATGATACTGCTTCAACCTGACATACCTACCCCCATATCCTTAAACTTCCCCTACCCACCTTGGGCCACCAGAAGGGAGGAGGTGGAGGAGAGCCTTGAAGTTCCTAAGGACTTTAACCACTTTAACTATCTTACTTAGCCTCTCCTTCGGGGCCACCCTAAAAGGCCTGAGGGTGGGATTTTATCAGAAAAAGGTTAGGATAGTCTTTGACCTCTCGGATAGGGTAAAGGTTAAGAGCTTCATACTAAAAGGGCCTTACCGTATAGTGATTGACTTTTACGGGGTTTATAAAGTAAAAAATTTAAAGAAGATAAAGGGCTTTAAGATAAGGGTGGGGAAGCACCCATGGGGTAGGAGGGTAGTCCTAATACCCAGCTTCCCCTTTTCAACCAAAAGGTTTTACCTGAGGGAGCCAGAAAGGTTTGTGGTGGACGTTTATAGGGAGGCCAAAACCTTTCCCCATTTTAGGAAGATAACGGTGGTAATTGACCCAGGGCACGGAGGTAAGGACCCAGGAGCTATCGGCTTTTTAGGGATAAGGGAAAAGGACGTAAATTTAAAGATAGCCAAGGAGCTTTACAGGTTGTTAAGGGGGGATAAAAGGTTTAGGGTTGTCCTTACCAGGAAGGGTGATTACTACGTCCCCTTGAAGGAGAGGTCCCTCATAGCGGTAAGGGAAAAGGCGGACCTATTTATAAGCATTCACTCGGACGCCGCACCAAAGGGTAAGCCCTATGCGGTTGGAACCCAAATCTTTGCGGTCTCTTATGAAGGTTTAAAGGATAGGGTAAGGGACAAAGATTTTGTAAAGATGCTTTTAGGTAGGGGCTACCAGGAACCCATAGTTAGGAAGATACTCCTTGACCTTGCCATGGACCTTTCCCTGGAAGAGAGCGTAACCTTTGGTAGGATTTTAGCCTTTCACTTAAAAAAGTTCCTGTCAAGGGAGGTAGTTTTTAGGGGTATAAAGAGGGCAAGGTTTGAAGTATTAAAGAATCCCGGGATACCCTCCATACTCTTAGAAACGGGCTTTATAACCAACCCCGAGGAGGCCCTAAAACTTGTAAGCAGGGACTTTCAGAAAAGGCTGGCAAAGGCCATATACAAAAGTATAGTTTATTACTTCTTCAAGGAGAGGGGAGTTTGATAAAATTCCCTATATGGCCCTTAGGAGGATAGTCCATACCTCAGACTGGCACGCGGGTAAAAGGCTGGGTGAATTTTCAAGGGATGAGGACCTCCTTTATTTTTTAGAGTTTTTAAAGGACTTTGTAAAGACTGAGAAGGTAGATACCCTACTGATAGCGGGGGACCTCTTTGACAAGGAAAACCCCTCCCTTGAAACCCAAAGGATGGTCTATGAAAATTTAAGGGAGCTTTGTCAAAGTTGTAGGGTTATCCTGATAGCGGGAAACCACGACAGCCCAAGACTTTTAGAAAACGTAAGGATTTTAAGTAACTTCTCCCCTTCAAACCTCTTCATCTTCCCAAGGCCTACCCCCAAAGTGGAGCAAAACCTTTACCAGGACGAGGATTTAGTTATCTTTGCCCTCCCCTTTATAGACGAAAGGGTTATAAACTCCTTGGAAGAGGGTAAGGATGAATACAGGCAGAAGGTTTTAAAGTATTTAAACTTTGTGGCCCATCACCTAAGGGAGGATGGACGCTTTAAGATACTTCTTTCCCACCTCCTTGTGGCCCGTAGTAAAATTTCAGGGAGTGAAAAGAAGGTTACCCTTGACGAATTTTACTCCATAGACCCCACCTCCCTGCCCATGGAATTTGACTACGTAGCTTTGGGACACATACACAAACACCAAAAGGTTGAAGGACACAGAAGATGTTATTACAGCGGTAGTCCCTACCCCATAGACTTTGGTGAGTCCGATAAAAAGAAGTTTATAAATTACTTAATATTAGAAGAAAAGGGCTTTACCTTAGAGGAGGTAGAGGTCCCCCAAAGGAGGGAGTTAAAGGTCTTGGAGGTGAGAAGCTTGGAGGAGGCAAAGGCTTTGGTGAAGGAATTTAAATCTAAAAATTGCTTACTAAAAGTTAAAGTATTTGAAAAAAGCCTTGAAACTTGTAAAAAAATTGAAGGACTATTAAGCGATTACCTCCATGAAAAACTGGTGGATATAAGT
>WFPT01000110.1 GCA_015487365.1 Aquificaceae bacterium | reverse complement strand
GAGGATTTTGATATAACCACTATACATTCCCTAATGGGGAGGATATACAAAAAGTATATAAGAAAGGAAAAAGGTCAAGAAATAGAAATAGAAAAATTTGAAAGGGAGGTTATAGAATATTTGGAGTTTAACTCCCTTTCACCTGAGGATAAATACGATGTAATATTAGTTGATGAGGCACAGGATTTTAAAAAGCACTACTTTAAGCTAATTAAAAGTTTAGAAAGGGAAGGAAGTATTACCGTTTTTGGGGTTGATGAAACCCAGAGAATTTATGAAGGAACCTCCAGCTGGACTTGGTCAGATGTTGGATACGATGGGAGGGGTAGAACTATAATACTTAAAAGGAGTTATAGAAGCCCATCAAAAATTTTTAATATAGCGGTTAATTTTCTTAAAAGGGACAGAGTTTTAAGACAGAAACTGAAGGAGTTAGACTTAGAGGATGCCTGTTCAATAAGAACAGATGAAGGCATAGTTAGGATGTTTATAGAAGAGGATGAGTTTAACCTCGTGAGTAGGATTCTTAAACATCTTGTTGCTAGGGGTTATAAGGCTAAGGATATTCTATTATTGTGTGCAACTTCAAACCTTGTAGAAGCATATGCTAAGGTTGCGGAAAACGTAATGGAAAATATAGGAGAAAAAGTTAAATTCTTTTCTTCAATCTTTCCAAAGGAGCTTAAAGAAGTTCCCTTAGATAAGCTTTTAGTTATACCTTATAAATCCGCTAAGGGTTTAGAAAGGCCCGTAGTTATATTAACGGGAACGCATATACTACCGTATAAAAAAAGTAAGACGGTAAATCAAAAGAGATTGGATAGAAGGACTCTATATGTAGGTCTTACACGGGCACAGAAGGAGCTTTACATAACTGCACAAAGAAGGAGCGGGTTTGCTAAAGAGCTTGAAGAAGTTATTAAGGCTATAGAGGGAAAATAGTTTTTACCTTTTCCAATATACCTTTTACTTCACCCCTCACCTCTCCCCACCTCCAACTGTCTTTTAGGCTTTCAAGAAGGTAGGACCTGTCCCCTTCTTCCAGCTCCTCAAAGTCTATTTTCTTTAAAAAATCTTTAACTTTTCCGTTAAACTTGTTTGGGCAGTTTGTCCCTTTTAGGTAGCACCATATTAAGGCCCAGCACCTTAAAAGGCTTAAAGGGTGGTATCCCCCTCCCCCTAAAAGGATTGCCCTTTTATTAAACTCTTCATAGAGGAGTTTAAAACCTTCTAAGAAGGCTAAGTTGGAGAGGTTAAACTTAGAAAGGTAGTCTTCATAAAGGGCATCCGTTCCCAGTTGGAAGATTACCACCTCCGGTTTAAAAATCTCCTTTAAGAGAGGGATTAGGCCTTCAATTACATACAGAAATTCTGAATCCGAGAGTCCCTTTGGTAATGGAACGTTTAGGTTGTAATACTTTCCCTTTCCCCTTCCCACTTCTTCTAAAAAGCCCCTTTTGAAGGGATAGGCGTATTCGGGTGATTGGTGTAGGGAAAGCAAAAAAACAGAGTCATCTTCATAGTAGGCTTCCTGAACTCCGTCGGGATGGTGGGCATCCAAATCTATGTATAGTATTTTCCTAAAACCCTTCCTTTTTAGGTCCTCTATCAGAATGCAGACATCGTTTAAAAAGCAAAAGCCGTCCGCTCTGTTTTTCTTAGCATGGTGCATACCACCAGAGGGTGAAAAGGGAATAAAGCCCTTTAAAAACAATTCACCCGCTTGAAGGGAAGAGCCTACCGCAAGTAATGAGCCCCAGTAAGATGCGGGAGAAAGTGGGTTTTCAAAGTTTCCCAAGTTAAACTTTTTCTTTTCAAGGAGGTTGAGCCTTCCTCCCAATCCGTATTTTTTTAAAGCTTTGTAGTATTCCCTCTGGTGGAAGAGCAAAACTTCGTCGTCCCTTGCAAACCTTGACTCTACAACCTCTCCCTCTTCCAAAATCCCCAAGGTTTCCAAAAATTCTAAGAGTAAAGCAATCCTTGGAATGCGGAGGGGATGGTTCTTAGGGTAAGGGTAGTCCTTAAACCTATAACTACCTACAAGCTTTACTGACAAACTATCTTCATATAGCCCTGACTTTGGTCTATGATACAGAGGAAGTTAAAGTTTCCACAGCTAACGGTTGCGGAAGTTCCCGTATAACTGCTTAGGTGTATTTTGTTTAGGTCCCTCAAATCCGGGTAAATTCTTACCAAACTGTTGCAAACCTTGCAGGTTTTAACGAGCCTCTCGTTTAGGGTTATAAACCTTTCCCTCAAATAGTCCTTTATGCAGTTGGAAAGTTCTTCTTGGACCCTCGTAAGATATGCAGCCTTCCTATACTTGTAGTATTGGGGAAGGGCGAGGGAGGCAAGGATTGCTATTATGGCTATTACCACCAAAAGCTCCATTAAGGTAAATCCCCTCGCCCTCATGACTAAACTTTAAGGTCCGGTTCCAGAAACGGTAGGTGCTTGATTTACAAGGTAGGTTATATCCACTTGGTCAATTTGGGAAGCAAAATTACCCGTTCCCGTAGAGAATAGTTTATAGATACCAAAGCTCAGAGAATGGTTACCCGTTCCCCTATCGGAGGCATTTACCGTATAGGTTACACTTATGTTGTTGCAGGGTTGAACACTACTGTTGAATACATCGCTTCCATCCTTTTGGACTCGGACATAGCAGTTTCCGTAATTTACATCCACTCCACTTACGGTAATGGTTCCAGCTACGGAGTTATTCCCCGGGTCTACGAAGGTGCAACTACCCCCATCGGATATACTCGTGTTGAAGTTGGTTTGGTTGTCGTGGCAAACAACACCTAAGGGAGAGGTTCCGGGAGCTAAATCGTTTTCTTTCCTTACGGTAACTACCCTGTCTATGGTATCGGGTATCGTAGTGGCTGGGTCTATGTATTCCCTTACCCAGATAGTTTTGTTCAGGGTCTGGCCTTGGCTTATGGTAAGGTTTATGTTGGTTGGGTTGTTAAAGGGACTAAAGTTTGTCCCATCCGTTGAGTAGGAGATGTTATAGCCTATCCCATCTACGTTATTGGGAGCTATGGATATACAGTCGTTAAATCCATTTGGGTAGGGGGGAATTTCCCAAAGGTCTATTACACTGTCGTTGTTGGTATCAACTCCATTTACGGGACAGGAGGAAGTCCCTACCACCTGAACGTCGGGTAGCCTGTTAAAGTAGATTTTATAAGCGGTAAAGTAATCACCCAAGTCTAAGACCGTATTTCCCCCTTGATTTATAAGGTTGTAGAGCCTGTAAGGATTTACCGTAAAGGTTTGGCCTTCCGCATTACCACCCGTGCTGAAAGAATACTTTAAGGTCCCAGTCCCAGAAGTTATGGTAATCTTTACAAAGCTAGAATTGGTGAAGGTTTGGTTATTTACGTAATCAAAGCCGTTTAGGGTAACTACCACTCCACCAGAGTTTAGACTAAAATATGGGTGTTGAGGTAGCTCCGTTCCATTTACCTGGGCGTATAGGTAGGCAAAGGGGCTGTCGGGGTCTGAAACGTTTAAAGTAATTAGGCTCGTTCCGTTATGGGTGGTTACCACCTGCACCGAGCCCCTGTTGGTGGCAAAGCCCCCTAACCTTTGCATAACGACAGCGTTCTTAAAGGTGAGGGAGGCTAAGCCTTTCATAGAATAGAGGGTGTTTCCCGCTATTAGGTAGGTAGGCTTTGAGGGGTTAGAAGAAGGTGGTGGTGGAGGGGATGAGCTTATAGACTTACCAACCTCCCCTCCCCCAGAGCAACCTATTAAAACCAAAGAGCTAAAAACCGCTAATAAAATCTTCCTCCGCATCTTAACCACCTCCTCACTAAATTAAATATATCAAAAAAATCCCCTAAATTAAACTTTATGGAAGTTAGGACTGTCCTTTTGTCTCTCTTTTTGGTAATCACCTACAACTTCCTCCTTTACTACGCATACGTTGTTAATAACCTCCCCATCTTCCCAAACACCTTGGAGGGCTTTTCCCTGATAGTTTCCTTTGACACCGCCCTTTACATATCCTACATATTCGGCCTAAGGTTTCCCACCTTTACCCTTATGAGCTATGCCTTCTTTACCTATACGCTCACACTTTCTTTACTGACTAAAAACCTAAACTTCCTCTACCAGACCGTCCCCTCCTTTTTAATAACCCTCCTAATACTTAGCCTCTTCCAATCACCGGTGGAGCTTAGACTAAGGAGGTTGAGGGAAGAGAGGGAAAGGCTCATTAAGAAAATAGAAGAAAACGAGAGGGAGAGGAAACTCTTAAAGGAGGAGGTAAAGCTCTTAAAGGAAAGGATAAGGCTTGAAGAGGAAAGTGAGGAGAGCTTAAAAAAGCTTAGAGAAAGGGTAAAGGAGCTTGAAGAAAAAGAAAAAAGGCTTTTGGAAACCAACAGGAGGCTCTTTAACCTCTTAGAGGAGGGCCTGCAAAGGGAAAGGGTAAGTCCAAGGGAGGAGTTAAGGTTTTTAAGAAGGGAGAGAAAGAAACTGGTTAAGGAGCTATTAACCTATCAGGAGCTTTTAAGGGAGTTAGAAAGGGAAAACG
>WFPT01000109.1 GCA_015487365.1 Aquificaceae bacterium | reverse complement strand
TCTTAATATCGCTGAGTCGAGGCTTTGAACCCTTCTTTTTATCCATTCCTCCTCCTTTATTTTAGTTTCCAACCCCTTATAGGCACCTAACAAACCTGCCGGGAGCCAACACCTATTCATAGAGCCAAGGAGCCCGTCACTGTTAGCTTTCCCTTTATTTTACCATAAAAGTTAATCCCTTTCAAGTTGCACTTATTTCCCGTCTACCTCCAATCTCGCAAAAATCCCGGGGGATAGACAGGAAGGGAGTATAATTCCAAGTTTAGGGTATGGCTAAGTTTATTATAAGGAGGCTCCTTCAAGCCTTTATAACCCTTATTGGAGTGAGTGCCCTATCCTTTTTTCTCATAAAGATGGCCCCGGGGGATTACTTGGACAAGCTTAAACTAAACCCTCAGATATCTAAGGAGACGATAGAGTTACTTAGAAAAACTTATGGCCTGGACAGAAATCCCTTAGTTCAATACCTGCTTTGGTTAAAGTCCGCCCTCCTGTTTGATTTGGGTTATTCCTTCACCTACCATGAAAAGGTCTTAAAGTTAATCCTTGAAAGGGTTCCTAACACCTTGCTCCTTACCCTCAGCTCCGCCTTCCTTTCCTGGCTCTTTGCCTTCCTTTTGGGCTTTCTGAGTGCCTTAAAAAAGGGCTCCCTTTGGGACAAAGTTTTAAGGTTTTACTCTTACGTATTTATGTCCATTCCATCCTTTTTCTTGGTCTTTATTCTCATATTTTTGGCCAGTAAAAGTCAGGTTATTCCCGTTGGTGGCTTGCATTCTCCCGACTACGAGAGTTTAAGTTTCTTGGGTAAGGTTTTGGACCTTTTAAAACATATGCTCGTCCCCGTCCTTTCCATAGTTTTGGTTTCTACCGCAAACCTTTTAAGGCTTGTAAGGAGCGCGGTCATAGAAGTTTTAGAAAGTCCCCTGATGGAGGGTCTCAGGGCGAGAGGTTGTGGTAAAAGGGTCCTGTTAAAGCACCTCCTAAAAAACTCCCTAAATCCCTTTATAACCCTCTTAGGTTATGAGATAGGTTATCTCCTTTCAGGCTCAGCCCTTATAGAGATTATAGTGGGTTGGCCCGGTATGGGAATGCTAATTTTAGAGGCGGTCCTTTCTAATGACCTCTACCTGGTTATGGGAAGCCTTTGGATAGGGACCATAATGCTACTCCTTGGAAATCTTTTAGCGGATATAGCCCTGGCCCTATTAGACCCAAGGATTAGGGAAAGGGAGTTGCTATAATAGTAGGTATGTTTGAGGTTTTAAAGATAAATGCGGAAACGGAGCTTAACCTGCTCTTAGAGAGGGCTAAAAACCCTAAATATCACGATATAGAAGAATACATAAAAAGTGGAGGCTATCAGGCCTTAGAAAAGGCCCTCTCTATGAGTCCCGAAGAAATTGTAGATTGGGTGGATAAAAGCACTTTAAGGGGTAGAGGAGGAGCGGGTTTCCCAACGGGTAGGAAGTGGAAGTTTGCCCTTTCAAATCCAGAGCCAAGGTATTTAATCTGTAATGCGGACGAAAGTGAGCCCGGGACCTTCAAAGACAGAGTTTTAATAGAAAGGGACCCGCACCTTCTTATAGAGGGGATAATCATAAGCTCTTATGCCCTCGGGGTCCATCAGGCCTTTATATACATAAGGGGGGAATATCCCTTAGGCTACAAAATTTTAAGGAAGGCGATAGACGAGGCAAAGAGGAAGGGACTTTTGGGTAAAAACATATTAAATTCCAACTTTGACCTTGAAATTTATGTGGCAAGGGGTGGGGGAGCATACATATGTGGTGAGGAGACAGCCCTCATAGAGAGTTTAGAGGGTAAGAGGGGACATCCAAGGTTAAAGCCTCCCTTCCCGGTGCAGGTGGGACTTTTTGGAAGGCCAACCGTTGTAAATAACGTTGAAACCCTCTGTAATATCCCAATAATAGTAAAGCTTGGTTGGGAAAAATACACCCAGATAGGACCAAGGAACTATGCGGGACCAAAGCTCTTCCCAGTAAGCGGTAAGGTTAAAAAGCCCGGTGTTTATGAGCTCCCTATGAACGTTACTTTAAGGGAGGTTATCTTCAAATACGCAGGAGGTATAAGGGGAAATAAGAGGTTAAAGGCCATATTCTCAGGGGCCTTGGACTGTTTTTCCTATGAAGAGCTGGACACTCCCATGGACTACTCACCTATGGGTTTTGGGGGGACGGGAACGGTAATAGTCTTTGACGAGGACGATGATATATTTGAAGCATGCCTTAAGGTGGCCCAATTCTTTGAGCACGAGTCCTGCGGTCAATGCACACCTTGTAGGGTTGGTTGCTATGAGCAGGCAAACCTTATGGAAAAAATATACAAAGGGGAAGCAAACCAAAGGGACTGGGAAGCCTTCTTATACATAAACTCCCACATACAACCCACTTCTATATGTGGTCTTGGAGCGGTTGCGGGGAGACTCATAAAACAGGCCATGCAAAAATTCCCAAAGGACTTTGAAAGGTATAAACCCAAAAAAGTGGAGGTAGTATGATAGTTTTTTTGGGGAACGGTCCCGCTACCGCTAGTGCCATTGAAAGTTTTAGGGAAGTAGATAAAGAAAGTGAGATTTTACTTATAAGCGATGAAAACTACCCAACTTACGCTCCCAACTGCCTTGAAGACGTTCTAAGGGAAAAGATAAGTGAGGAGGCCCTCTTTTACAAGGGAGGATGGGAATTTTACAGAAAGTATAAGGTTAAAACCCTTTTTGGAGAGAAAGTTGTAAAGATTGATGAAAAGAATAAAGAAGTAATCCTTTCTTCAAATAAAAGGGTTAAGTTTGAAAAACTTTTTATAGGAATTGGAGCTGTTTCCTTTATAC
>WFPT01000108.1 GCA_015487365.1 Aquificaceae bacterium | reverse complement strand
GGTTGGGGGTGTTGCTATATACTTTGCCCTTTTTTGTGTTTTAGTAGCTTTTTTTATTGTAGGTAAGACCTTTACTAAGAGTTTCCTTTATTTTCTTATGGCAGGTTTTCCAACTTTCTTTCTTGGGGTCATGGAGGATATAACGGGAAGGGTTTCTCCAAAGTGGAGATTAATAGGGGGTTTGGTTTCAGGTCTTTTAATTTATTCGCTTTTTTCAGTTTCCATTAAGAGGGTTGATGTTCCCGTTTTGGATTACCTTTTAGGTTTTTCCCTTTTTTCGGTCCCTTTTACCGCTTTTGCGGTTGCGGGGGTTTCCCATGCCTTTAACATAATAGATGGGTTTAATGGGCTTTCTTCTGGGGTTGCTATGTTAATTTTTGGGGCTTATGCATACGTTTCCTTTGTCTTCCATGACTTTTTTCTGTTATACGTAAGTTTAACCCTTCTTTCAGCCACTTTTGGCTTTTTCCTTTGGAACTATCCCTCTGGATACATTTTTTTGGGAGATGGGGGAGCATACTTTTTGGGCTTTTCGGTAGCCTTTTTAGGAATTATGCTGGTAAATGATTATAAGGAGGTTTCTCCTTGGTTTCCCCTTTTGTTAAGCCTTTATCCTATATGGGAGACTCTCTTTTCCATTTACAGGAGGAAGTTCCTTTCAAGGACTTCACCTTACCTTCCAGATAGTGCTCACTTTCATCACCTAATTTACAAAAATGTTTTAGAAAGGTTGTTAAATAAGAGAATACCAGAGGGGGATAGAAATTATCTAACATCACCTTTTTTATGGATTATGGAGCTTTTCTGCTTTGTGCCTGCAGTTTTGTTTTGGAATAAGACTTTACCTTTAATATTTTTTTCCTTGATTTTTGTAGGGCTTTATACTTACCTTTACAGGAGATTGGCAACTTGAAAAAACTATGTTAAGGGAAGTGGTAAAGGAAAGGATAATTGAGATTATAGGGCAGCTTTTGGACTTAAATGAGTGTATTGTAATTCTTTTTGGTTCGGAGGCCTTAGGTAAATCCACTCCAAGGTCTGATATAGATGTGGGTATAGACTGCACCTTTCCTATACCGGATGAGGTTTTCCTTCAACTGGAAAAGAGAATTAACGAGGAGGTGGAAACCCTTAGGAGAATAGATTTGGTGGAGCTTAGACTCCTTGATGAGGAGTTTCTTTCCTTTGCTTTAAGGGGGGCAATTGTATGGCATGTGGGGAGAGATTACTTAAAAAGTTGGCTCAAACAGAAAAGGCCTTTAAAAAGTTAAAAGAAGTGGAAAGTTTAAGGGGTTTTCTACCGGAGGAAATTCTATATGAAGTTTGTGCAAAGAGGTTTGAATATACCTATGAAAGCCTTTGGAAGAGTGTAAGGTTGTTCCTTTTAGAGCAAAAGGGTTTAGAGTGTAATTCACCTATGGATTGTTTTAAGGGTCTCTACTCGGTGGGACTAATAGATGAAAGTTATTCTGAAATTCTTCCAAAAGTGGTTAGAATGAGAAATAGGGTAGTTCATATTTACGATTTTTCAGTTGCGGAGGAGGTTTATAGGTTCATAGTAGAGGAGGTAGTCCCTTCCTTTGAAAAGATAATAAAAAGTTTAAAGGAAGAATGCAAAGGGGAATAAGGGTCCTTGTAACGGGAGGGGCGGGTTATGTAGGCTCACATGTTGTAAAGCTCCTTGGAGAGAGGGGTTTTGAAGTTTTAGTTTATGACAACCTTTTGATGGGGCACAAGGAGGCGGTTCTTTACGGAAGGCTCGTTGAGGGGGAGCTTGGAGACAAGGGAGCTTTAAGGCAAGTCTTTGAAGAATTTAAACCTGATGTGGTTATGCACTTTGCTTCCTTTATAGTGGTCCCTGAAAGTGTTAGAGAGCCCTTAAAGTATTATAGGAATAACGTAGTAAATACCGTTAATCTTTTAGAGGTTATGGAGGAGTTTAAAGTGAATAGGTTCATTTTTTCCTCTTCCGCTTCGGTCTATGGGATTCCAAAAAAGGTTCCAATAGATGAGGGAGAGCCTTTAAAGCCTATAAATC
>WFPT01000107.1 GCA_015487365.1 Aquificaceae bacterium | reverse complement strand
TTTCCTACGATGTAAGTAGCCCGAGCCTAGGGAATAAGATTTCCGTCCTACTCTTGAATTACGGTTATAGGATACAACTTAGTGTCTTCTACTTCCCGCAGGTTAGCTGTGAGGAGAAAATTTTTAGCTTAGCTCCTTTAAGCCCTTAAGTAGCTCTAAAATTTTTTTGTGGTCCTTTACTCCCTTTTCCTTTTCAACTCCCGAGGAAAGGTCAAGGGCAAAGGGCTTTAAAATCCTTAGAGCTTGTAAAGCTTTTTTAGGGTTTAGGCCTCCCGCTAAAAAATACCTTCCCTTAAAGTCTTTTAAAAGCTCCCAGTTAAAGCTTTCACCCGTCCCCCCGTATGTTCCCCTTTTGTAGGTATCAAATAAGTATGCATAAACTCCTTCCCAGCCCTCTGGAATTTTTAGTTTATCCTTTACCCTTATTGCCCTTATTACCCTTTCCATTCCAACCTTCCTTCCAAGCTCGGGTCTTTCTTCACCGTGAAGCTGGATTAGGTCTATGCCTAAGTTTAAAGCCTTCCTTAAATCTCCGTAGTCAGGATTTACGAAGACCCCTACGCACGTCTTCCTCTTTTCTTTTAAAAAAATCCTTAAAGTTTCCCAGTCTATAAACCTTGGGCTTTTAGGATAAAGGATAAAGCCTAAGTAGTCAATACCTTCCAAGGAGTTTATAAAGTAAAAGTCCTCCTCCCTCCTTATACCGCATATTTTTACCTTAACCATTTTGTTAGGGCTCGTAGTGGAGGTGGTTTTTAACGACTATCAGCAAGGCTATAAACTTTACCACATACTTTCTGGTCTCCTCGGGTAGTTTGTGCCTTTCTTCCCAAAAGTTTCCCCTTACCCTCCTCATCACGCAACCTTCACCGCAGTTGTAGGCTGCAAGGGCAAGCTCCCAGGAGCCAAAGAGTTTGTAAAGGTATTTTAAATACCTGCAAGCTGCACGGGTTGATTTTCTTACGTCGTACCTTTCGTCGGTAAAGAAATCAACCCTTAGGCCAAACCTCCTTGCGGTTTCCTCCTTAAACTGCCAGAGGCCAACCGCCCCGTGCTTTGATATTGCATAGGGGTTGTAGGCGCTTTCAATAACGGGTAGGTATGCTAAGTCCTCCGGTAGGCCACACCTCCTCAGCTCCTCCTTTACCACGGGCATGAACCTTTTAGCCCTCTCTAAGACCTTCAAGAGGTATTTTTTCCTATTTAGGTAATACCTTATGTAAGGCATAAGCTCCCTTTCGTCGGGTGGCTCTAAGTTTGTCTCTTCCACAAAGTCTTCCACCACTTCCCTGTCCCTTTGGGATAGGTTTTCGTAATTTTGGGTGGATAGGACCAAGCTTTTAAGGGTATAGGTGCAAGAGCTTAGAGTGAAGGTAAGGAAGGCTAAAACTATAAGTCCCATACGCTTATGTCGTCCTCCGTTCCCTCTTCCCCATCAGGTCCCTTGGAGCGTAGCTCGTAGGGGTGGCCGTCTTCACCCGGGTAAATGTAAATAAAGTCGTTTCCCCAAGCGTCCTTTGGGACCTTGTCCATATACTTCCTCCAATTTTTGGGTATGGGAGGGGTGGTGGGCTTGCTCACGAGGGCCTTTAAGCCCTGCTCCGTGGTTGGATAATTTCCGTTATCAAGTTTATACTCCTCCAAGGCGTCCTTTATGGCCTTTAATTGCACCTTCGTTATCTTAACCTTAGACCTTCCTAATGTCCCCGTTACCCTCGGAACCACCAAGGCTGCCAGGAGACCTAAAATTATTAAAACCACCAGAAGCTCTATCAGGGTAAAACCTTCCTTCTTCTCCTTTTCCTCCTCCTTACCAAAGAAGGCGTTGTATATGGGTATAGCTATAAGCAGGATTATTATGAGCAGGGGTATTGCAAAGATTATACCTATCACCGTAAATTTTACAAGGATTACTAGGATGGGGATTATATCTACCGCCTTTTCCATACTTTAAATTATAATATAGTTTCAGTTTAAAAGCTCTACCCTTACCTTACCCCCC
>WFPT01000106.1 GCA_015487365.1 Aquificaceae bacterium | reverse complement strand
GACAGCCAAAAAGCCCGAGTATAACTTAATTACAAAGGAAGTGTAGGCTGTCCCTGAGGTTAAATCCACCAAAAGGTATCCTCCCCTCTGGTAGCTGAGGTTAAAGGAGCAGGAGCTGTTAGGTGAAAGGTTAATACCTTTACAGTAGTTTGTCTTTATAAAAACGTCTCCACCCCCTTCAAGGAATGCTTTAAGGGATGTGTTGGAAGTATTTATGAGCTTAAAGGTTATGAGTAGGTTGGTGGAGTTGGAGCTTTTAGTTATTGACTTTAAATATAGGTATTTAGGGGGTAAGTTGGAGTAGGTTATTTGGGTAAATCCACTTAGGGGTATAAAGTAGGAGGTGGGGGAGACGTTGTAGGAGAGGTTAGAACTATCCCTTAGGCTAACGTTACTGGAAAAGACTAAGTTTAAGCTTTCAAAGGAGGATGAGGAGAGGCTAACGGGTAACAGGTAAAAGTTTAGGGAGGGGGAGAAGATGCCTATATAGTTTTTAAGGTTATTAACTATTAATTTAAACTTTCCGTAATCCGTTGAAAGGTTAAAGCTAATAACGCTTGGGGCTAAGGGGCTTGCCCTTAAAGTTATAAAGCACGTTTCCTTGGGCCTTAGGGTCTTTTTGGAGCAACCATCCTTTACAAGGAAAACTTCACCCTTTGGTAGTTCTAAACCTTGGACCGTTATACTTAACGGGCTATCATTTTCTAAGATTAAACTCTTGTTGAAGGTAGAGAAAATGACGGGTGCGTTTAAAAGGCTAAGATTAACTTTACTAAGGTTTAAGTTGAGGGTGGTATAGTCTGAGAGGATATCCACTACCTTTGAGCCGTAGAAGAGGAGCCTATCCTTGGTGTATAAAAAGACTTCAAACTTCCTCCCCCTTCCCTTTGGGACGCTCAGCTCAAAGCTAACCACATTCCCCGAATAAAAGGGCCCCACTTTGGTTAAAACCAGGGGTGGGTTTATATCCTGAGCGCTCACTTTGAGCTCAACCTTTGAGTAGGTTTGCCCTCCATAACCCGTTCCAAAGGCCTTAACCTTTACAAGGACCTTACTTTCCCCCCCTATTCCACAGGAGGTTAGAAAAAGTAAGATTAAGACTAAGAGCCTCATGGCAACCTTATATTGATTTTAACCTTTGAGCCCTTATACTCTTCCTCCTCACCGCTCTCTTTTGGGTTTAGCCCCCCTTCTTCCTCTTCCTTGGTGCTTCCCTTTAAAGTTTCTTCTTTTTTTACTTCAATCTCCTTCTCCCTCTTTATAACTTCCTTGGAGAGAGAGGTTTCAACCTCCGGGGAAAGGCCCTCCTTTTCCTTTTCTTCTTTTTCTTCTTCCCCTTCTTTTTTCCTCTCCTTTAACTTTGCCTTAAACTCCCTTACGGTTATGGGGGAGGTTGGTGGGACTATTGCCTCCTTACCTTCCTGTAAGATAATCTTCCTTTTGGTTTCCACCTGGACTACCTCCACCTCCCCCTCATAGACCCCAACCTTGGTAAGTAGGGGCGTGCTAACGACCAAGAATTGGGTTCCCTTTACCCCTATTATGGCGGTGTTGGTCCTCACCTTAAAGCTCCTTACTTTAAGCCTTTCTACCTTGTAAAGAACGCTCCCAACGCTTTCTTTTAGTTCAACCCTCCTCGCTTTAACCTTCCCGCCCCTCCTCCTAAAAACGTAGTGCTTTATCCTCAGCCTTGAATTTTTATAAACTTCCACCACGGAGCCGTCCCTAAAAATTAGCTTAGCGTAGCCATCGCTCTTGGTCCTCAGGAGGTCACCAACGTAAAGGACCTTCTCCTTTAAATCCTTAACGGGTATTCCCTTAAAGCTACCCTTCCTTATAACGTCCACCCTCCCCTTAAATTCTACTATTTTGGCCACGTAGGTCTTACCAAAGCCAAGGCAAAGACCTAAAAGCAGGACCAAAGTTATCCTAAACACCATACAAAGAAAATTATATTAAAGGAGTTATAAGTTTGGGTAATTTTCACATATTCGGTTGGGTTAAAATGGTTTTATTATGAGAACTACTAAGCTTCCCGAGGAGCTCGTTGAGCGGATAAAGGACTATGGAAAGCTTAAAAGTTTAAAGACGGGGGATACCCTTATGAGGGAGGGGGAGGAGCCCGAAAAGGTTTACGTCCTTTTGAGGGGTTATGTGAATATAACGAGGAAGGACTTACTGGGAAGGGACGTTCTCATCGGGACCGCCGGGCCAGGTTCCATACTGGGAGAGATGGGGGTTTTTATGGAAATAGAGAGGACCGCGACCGTAAGGGTCATATCCGACGATGCGGAGGTTTTGGAGTTTGATAGGGATGAATTCTTGGAGGTGGTAAGTAAGTTTAAGGAGTTATCCCTTTACCTTTTAAAGGAGCTTGCAAAGAGGGTTTATTACCTTGACAGGAAGCTCATAACCACCATAAACTCAAAGCTTATGCTGGTGGTGGGTTATTACTTGATTGAAAAGGTTAGGGAAAAGAGCCTTTACAGCGATGAGGAGGAGCTTTCCTTAAACGTAAATAACGCCTCCTTTGAAATAGGGATAGACCCAGAAAAGACCTTAACCGCCCTGAACAACTTTTCAAAGGTGGGTCTTATAAGTGATTTGGTCTTTGTGGAGGAAAAGGAAGGTTACGGGGAGGACAAAAAGAGCGTAATAGCAAAGTTTAAGGTCCAACCTTCCAAGATAAAGTCCTACCTGAGGACGGTGGCAAATGTTTAAAATTTACGCCTTAGGGGTAAATTATAAGAGTGTTAGGATTGAAGAGAGGGAGAGGGTCTCCTGCCCCTTGAAGGAGTTTAAGGAGGTGGTCCCCCTACTTAAAACCACCGGTGTTGAGGAGTTTTTCCTCCTCTCTACCTGCAACAGGACCGAGATTTACTGCGTCTCCTCCTCTAAGGAAAACGTTGAAAACCTCCTTTACACGTATTTATCCTACAAAGGTGAGCTTCCCTTAAAGGAAAGGTTCTTCCTCTTAGAGGGTGAGGAGGCCCTCTTCCACATATTTAAGGTTGCAAGTGGCTTAGATTCTATGGTCTTGGGGGAGCCCCAGATAGTTTCCCAGTTTAAGGAAAGCTTTTTAGAGTGCAAGAGGCTGGGGAGCGTTGGTAAGATTTTGAACTTGGTCTTTCAAAGGGCAATGAGGGCCAACAAGAGGGTAAGGAGCGAAACGGAAGTTTCCAAGGGTGCGGTTTCGGTCAGTTACGTTGCGGTGGAGCTGGCAAAGAGTATATTCCCAAGCGTTGAAGGTATAAAGGTCCTCTTGGTGGGGGCGGGGGAGATGGGTGAGCTTGCCAGCACCTACTTTAAGAGGGAGGGGGCAAAGCTTTACATAACCAACAGGACTATAAGTAAGGCTAAGGCCTTAGCCAAAAAGCTGGGTGGGGAGGTAGTTCCCTTCAACTCCTTTAAGGAATTTTTAAGCTACATAGACGTGGCCCTATTTTCAACGGGGGCGGGTAAGTATTTGGTAAATAGGAAGGAGCTAACGGAGGTTATGGAAAGGAGAAATTACAAACCCCTTTTTATAATAGACATATCCGTTCCAAGGAACGTGGAGCCTTCCTCAAAGAAAATAGACGAGCTATTTTTATACGATATAGATGACTTAAAGGAGGTTGCCCAGAAGAACTTAAAGGGTAGGGAAAGGGAAAAGTTAAAGGGGGAAGCAATAGTTTTGGAGG
>WFPT01000105.1 GCA_015487365.1 Aquificaceae bacterium | reverse complement strand
CTTTACCAGCTTTATGGTAGGCTCTGAAAATTTTAGTTTTAAATTTTTAACCACTTCGTTTTCCTTTCCTACCACTATTACAAATTTTTTCTTTATCTTTTCAAAGTTTCCAAGGTATAGGAGCTTTGGTATGTCCCTTTTTGAATTAAAACCCACATCGTCTGAAAGTAATCCCAAGTAATAAAGAAGCTCCCCAGCACCCTCAACAACCCTTGCCCCCTCCCCTTTTCCTACAAAGACAGCACTATTTATAACCAAAAGGTTTTTACCCTTTAAAGGTGAATCCTTCCAAAGTTCCTCCCTTAAAACCACATAAGGAAAAGTTCTATCTATGAAGGGAGGCTCAACCTTTATGGCAAAAACTAAGTTAATTAAGAGGAGAAAAATTAACATGTTATTATCATCCCCTTAGAGTATTCCTTTAAGGTTAAAACTTTGGTTTGACCCTTAACCAACTCCTTTGCCTTGGCCAAACCCCTAAACCTCTTCCTAAGCTCCCTCCTGAAAACCCTAAAAAACTCCTCAAACCTTTCAACTCCCAAGGTCCCAACTGCGTAAAACTCTCCGTTTTCCTCTTCTAAAACTATGGCAAGGAGTGGATAGTCCGCGGGACCTGAAACTACCTTTCCCCCCTTTAAGACGTTGTAGTGGCTCTGGTGGGCACAGCACCTTATTTCCCCCAAATCCGGATAGTAGGATATAAAACTTGCGTTAGGAGTTGGGTGGGTAAGTTGGTGGGCACAGATTGCGGTAAAGGCTACGATAGACTTTTTACTACCAACTCCCCCCTTAAATAGGTATTCTCCCTTTTCCGTTTTTAGTTTCTGAGGCCTTACCTCCTTACCTACGTTTATTAAAAAGGCGGGAGTTGAAACGTAAGGGTAAAAGAATAGGTAGTTTTCCCCAACCTTTAGGTCCTCTTCCTTTAAGGGTTTCCCTTCCTTATTGACCAATAAAACTCTGTTGTAGGCCTTAAAGCTCGTTCCCTTTGGAAAGGATAGTTTAGGTAGGAGGAGCCCCGCGCCGAGCGCGGAGCAAACCTTTATAAACTCCCTCCTGTCCATAGGTTTCCCCCTTACATGGGCTCGTTGGCATAGCCGAGCATGTCCCTGTAAAGTCCCTTGGCCCACTCCATGTAAGCCATGTAGTTTTTAGTGGAGGGTTTGTTGTCCATCTTCACGTTCCAGAACTTAAAGGTTTTCTTTTCGGGTATCCACTTGTAGGTAAGGTCTATCCATATGGCCTTCTTTTCCGCTACCGCGGAATAACAGAGGGTTTCGGGAGCCCTGTATTGGGGTAGTTCCCCTTTGGTGGCCACGTTATAAACTACCCTCGCTACGTATTTTGCCTCTGAGTTAGAGGTATTTCCACTCTTTGAGAAAGGTTGGTTCCTTGAGTCTCCTGAAACGAAAATCCTTTCATCTATCCTGCTCATATAGTAGAGTGGGTGTATGTCCGCCCACCTGTTCCTTGGGTCCCTTATATCTCCCTTTGGAACCAGTCCGGTTCTAAAAACTATCTCGGGAGCCTTACAGTAGGGATAGATGGAGCCATCGTCAAAGTTAATCTCTCCATAGGTTTCCGTAATTATCTTCTTTTGGCTTGGTATTACCTTCTTAATTCCTGCGTTTGGATAGTATTCAAGGTATCCCTTTACATAATTGTCCCAGGCAAAGTGGAAGCCTTCCGCCTTTACGGGTGGGTCTGGATGCTCATCCACCAAGATTACCTTACCCTTTATTCTGTTTTGCTTGAAGAACCAAGCAATGAGGGTTGCCCTTTCATACGGTCCGGGTAGGCATCTGTAATCCAAGCCCGGAGGAACGGTTAAAACAAAGGTCCCACCTTCAAAGTCGTGTATCTTCCTCTTTAAGGCCAAGTGCTCTGAGCCGGGTTTAAAGGCCGCTGGGTACCTTGTCCTTGCAATTTCCCTTTCTACTGGGTCTTCAATCCAGATGGAATACTCATAGTCTATTCCCGGAGCTAAAACCAAGTAATCGTAGTGTATGTATCCCCTATCCGTATAGACTATCCTCCTCCTTCTGTCAATGTAATAAACCGTTGCCTTTACGTAGTGGTAGCCAAAGGTGTCCGCTGCGTATTGATAGTCGTAGACCAAGAATTCCAAGGGGACCATATCTACCAAGAAGAGGTTGCTGACGGGACAGGAGAAGAAGTTATCCCTCTTTTCAATGAGGACCACATCAACGTCCTTACCTTCTTCACCCGCATACTTTTTAAGGTATTTTGCTACGGTAAGACCTGACCAACCACCACCAACTACAACTATTCTGGGGACTCCCCTTCCACTCCTTGGAACGTCCAAGGGATGGAGGGATTTGGACCTCCTCCTACCGAAGGCAAAGTCGGTGGTAGTCAAAGATGCACCCGCTAAAATACCAATACTGGCAAACTTAAAAAAGTCTCGCCTATTCATCCCTTCCACCTCCTACAATTTATCACCTAAATATTATACTACCAGCTCCAAAAATCTTTATAAG
>WFPT01000104.1 GCA_015487365.1 Aquificaceae bacterium | reverse complement strand
GTACTAATAGCCCGTCCGACTTGCACACCTACCTCAGGGGCAGGGAAACCTATTCAGTTGCCCCGGTGCCCATAGCGGGGGGGAAACACCCGGTCCCATTCCGAACCCGGCAGTTAAGCCCCCCAGCGCCGATGATACTGTGCCGGTAGCGGCACGGGAAAGTAGGTCGGTGCCGGGGCTTTTTTATTAAAATAGTTGTATGGTAGGAATTTACGAAGAGAGGATAGATTTAAGGAGCTATGACGACAGGTTTTACGCAATAGTTGGACACGGGGATGAAAATTTACGTTACTTCTCTCAGGTATTTGGTGTAAGGATAGTAGCAAGGGGGACACAGGTAATAGCAAAGGGTGAAGAAGAGAGGGTAAAGCTATTCTTTAAGTTCATAAGGGACCTCCTGGAAATACTAAAAGGTAAAAGCCTAACACCTGAGGAAATAAGGGATAGGGCCAAAGAATACGCCCAAAAGAAAATGGAAGAGATAAAGGAAGAAGAAAAGCAAACCATACTCATCACCCACAGGGGTAAGAGGATAGTCCCAAAAACCACAACTCAAAAGCTTTACGTGGATGCCATCTTAAACAACGATATAGTCTTTGGTATAGGACCCGCTGGGACGGGTAAAACCTACCTTGCTATGGCTATGGCCTTGGCTCACTTAAAGGAAGGCAAGGTAAATAAGATTATCCTAACAAGACCCGCGGTAGAAGCGGGGGAAAAGCTTGGATTTTTACCCGGTGGCATAGCGGAGAAGGTGGACCCTTATTTAAGACCCTTATACGATGCCCTATACGATATGGTAGATTACGACAAGGCCTCCTACATGATTGAGAGGAACGTAATAGAAATAGCACCCTTAGCCTTTATGAGGGGAAGGACCCTAAACGATGCCTTCATAATCTTGGACGAAGCCCAGAATGCCACCAGAGACCAGATGAAGATGTTTTTAACAAGGATTGGCTTTAACTCAAAGGTGGTAATCACTGGAGACATAACCCAAATAGACCTACCCAAGAAGGAGCACTCGGGACTCTTGGAGGCGGTAAAGGTCTTACAGGGGATAGAAGGGATAAGCTTTGTCTGGTTTAAGGAAACGGACGTAGTTAGGCACCCGATAGTGGCTAAAATAATAAATGCCTACGAAAGGTATGAAAGGGGAGGAGATAGTAAGGGGTAAGAGGCACACCCTACACGGACTAAACTTTTACATGTCCTTTTTTGATGAAGTTGCAAAGCTTTTAAAAAAGGAGGAAAAGGCTTTTGTAGTAGGAGGCTGGGTAAGGGACAGGATTTTGGGAGAAGAGGTTGGCAAGAAGGTAGATATAGACTTACTCATTTATGGGGATGCGGAGAGGGTAGCAAAGGAGTTTGCAAAAAGGTTTGGTGGAAACTTCTTCGTATTTGAAAAGAAGGGAATTTTTATAAAGAGGAACAAGGTTTTAAGTGTGATAATAAGGGAGGGGCCTTACAGATACAGGTTTGACTTTTCACCCTTAGAAGGTAAGGACTTAGAAAAAGCCTTAGAGGAGGACCTAAGGGAGAGGGACTTTACCGCAAACGCAATAGCGGTAGATTTGGACGACACCCTATCCCTTTCGGTAAGGCAAACCCTACTCTATGACCCAACGGGGGGAGTTGAAGACCTACAAAGGGGAATTTTAAGGCCTATATCCTTGGAAAACTTAAAGAGGGACCCGGTAAGGATTTTAAGGGGTTTTAGGATTAGCGTAGAAAAGGGTTTGGAACTAACGGAAGAATTTTTAAGCTTTTGTAGGGAAAACGCAAACCTTTTAAAAAAATCTCCACCCGAAAGGATTTCCTACGAGCTCTTAAAGATTTTGAGCAACCCTAACTCCTACAAAGTTGTAAAAAAGATTTACGAAGTGGGAATTTTAGAGGTAATAATTCCGGAATTTTCAAAGTTAAGGGAGCTCTTAAACTTGGACGAGCATTCCCTTGGGGTTTTAAAGGAATTGGAAGAAGCTTTAAAGGAAGGGCTTCCCTTTAAAGTGGGAGAAAAAACCTTCTTAGGGGAGTTTTCCGATATAGAGCTAACAAAGCTTGCAAGTCTCTTGCACGACATATCAAAACCCGATACCTTCAAGAGGCTGGGAGAAAAGATTACCTTCTACAACCACGACAAGCTGGGAGAGGAGGTAAGTAAAAGGATATGTAAGAGGCTAAGGTTAGGAGAGGAAGCTCAAAATTTTGTTTCCAAAATAGTAAGGCACCACCTAAGGCCCTTCTTCTTGTTAAAGAGTAAAAAAAGGGGAGAGCTAACTAAAAGGGGAATGTATAGGTTCTTAAAGGACTGTGAGGAAATTTTGGAAAACCTATTTTTACACGCTGTTGCAGATTCAAGGAGTTATGGAGACAGAAAGACCCAAAGGGAGCTGATAGAACTTTACAAAGAGGTTATAGGTTTTAAAGAAGAATTGAAGAAGACCTCACCTAAACCCATTTTAAACGGCTATGAAATTATGAAAATTTTAAACTTAAAGCCCTCTCCCTTGGTCGGTAAAATAAAGAAAGAGTTAGAGCTGGCTCAGGTAGAAGGAAGGGTAAAGAGTAAGGAAGAGGCCATAAACTTTATTAAAAGCCTCCTGAAAGGCCTCCAAGGAGAGCACCAACAAAGGCTTTAAGGTCGTTGTCGGTAAATTCAAGGCCTCCCCCAAGGTAAAAGTTTAAGAGCTCTCCGTTTAAAAGCTCATCCACACCCCCGTAAAAGTAAAAGGGAGGTTTTCCCCTGTATAGGACACCCAATTGTAGCTCTGGCCTTAACTCCCTACCACTTAGTGTTTTCCTACCAAAGTTAAAGAGGTTTGAATAAAGGTTAAAGTCTCCCAGCTCATAGTCAAGACCCGCACCCCCAGAACTTTCCTTTATACCACCCCTGAAAACCAGCTTTCCCTTACCTAATGGCCACTTCCTACCGTATTGGAGGTCCAACAAGAGGGAATAACTTTTCCTTATGTAAGTGCCCGTAGGGTATATGTCCTCAACGTAAATCCTTCCCCTGGAACTACCCACCAGCCCAAAGAGTAAAAACTTGTTTTCCCCTATTTCAAACCTTGCCCTAAAACCAGATTTTGTATCCCTTGAAGAGTAGTAGGATGAAAAGAAGGAAACTTTTAGGTTAGTTTTTTGGGCCACCTCACCGACCTTTGAAAAGGCAGAAACCCCCTTCTTAATTTCCTCATAAAGCCTTTCATCCTTTATTATCTTCCCTAACGTTCCCTTACCCTCTTGAACGT
>WFPT01000103.1 GCA_015487365.1 Aquificaceae bacterium | reverse complement strand
TAAATACACCTTGGCCTTTGCCAACATAACGGGAGCCATGGTATTTCAATCCACCTTTCCCGTCTCCGTGGGTATAATTTTGAGTAATTGGAATTTAAGCTTTAAGCACGTTTTGAGCATCCTCATAGCCCTTTTTAGCTCTTCCCTACTACTCTTTCAGGTTTATCTTTTTAAAAGGTTCTTCCCACCCCTTCTGGTCTTTCAGGGCCTCCTTTACTTCCTCTATGTAATCTTGGTATGGAAAGGTATGAGGTTTTAATAGTAGGTGCAAGCGTTGGGGGACTTTCTACTGGTCTCCACCTTTTAAAAAGGGGAGTGAAGTTTTTAATAGTAGACAGCAAAAAAAAGGTTGGTGAGCCCATCCAGTGTGCTGAATTCATCCCAAAGGCAACCCTCTTAAACTTTTCCCAACACCTAAAAAAATCCATAAGGCAGGAAGTTAAACTTATGAGACACTTTATAGAAGGCTATGCGAAAGAGCTAACCTGTCCCTCGGAGGGCTTTGTAATAGACAGAAAGGAATTTGAAAGGAGTATGGCAAAGGAGTTAAGAGAATCATTAAGGCTTTCTAAAAAATACCTATACAGTGAGGGGGAAGTCCATTACCTTTTGGACCTAAAAACTAAAAGGGTGGAAAGGGTTAGAGCAAACCTTTTAATAGGTGCGGACGGGCCAAGGTCAAGGGTAAGGGGAGAGCCTTTAAGCTACTACATGGTCAGTGCTCAGATGACCTTTCCCTTGAAGGAGAAGGTGAAGGAGCTCTTGGTTTTTTTCAGGAAGTATATAGTGGGGGGTTATGGCTGGGTCTTTCCAAAGGGTGAAGTTGCAAACGTCGGGGTAGGTATTGACCCTTCCTTTGGAGAAAACTTACAGAGGGTATTTAGGAGGTTTCTCTTGGAGGTGGAGCCCTTAATAGAAAGGGGTAAAGTCCTAAGTAGAACGGGGGGTATAATTCCTTCGCAAAAACCCTTCTTTGGTTTTAAAAATAACAGATTTTTGGTGGGAGATGCCTGCGCCTTGGCCCATCCCATAACGGGAGGTGGAATATACCAGAGCCTTTTAAGTGGAAAGTGGGTAGCGGAAAACTTGGAAAATCCAAAGGAATATAAAGAAGTCCTCTATGAAAACTTTTACGATTACATAGATGAAGGCTTTAAAGGTAGGTTATACCTAAGGCAAAACTGGAAAGGGGAGGAGTTAGTTAAGTTAGTTTTAAGGACTTGGAGGCCTTTAAGGGGTTTTGGGTAATTTTCCCTTGATATTTTTTGGTAAGGTTTTATAATTACTTTTAAAAACTTTTAGGAGGGAGGTGCTATGGGCAAGCTTAGGTCTTTACTTTTAGGTGGCCTCCTGGTAGGGCTTTTGGCCTGCGGTGGAGGAGGTGGTGGAGGAGCCACCTCAGGAGGAGGAGCTACCAGCGGAGGTGGAGGAACTACCGGTAGAGGTGGAGGAGCTCCCATGAGTGTATCAGGGGTGTATGAGGGAGTAATTAAGGGTAAAAGCGCTAATACTTCTTCTTCTTATTTTGAATGGGCATGTTTAGAGATTAGCCAAAACGGAAGTTTTGTGAAAGGTCATGGCTACCTTGCTTTAAGGGATTATAATGCTTCAGGAACTTATTCCAACGGTAAATTACAGTTAACCCTTAGCAGTCCTAAGGATAAACGGACCTATAACCTTAGCGTTAAAGGGAATGAACTTTACCTTTCTTATAACAGTGGGGGAGTTTATTACTATGTTAGCTTAAACAAATCTTCCAAGGCCTCCTGCATAGATGCAAACACTAAGAAAATAGCAAACAGTTTCCTAATCTTCCCTTATTTCCCATTATTCACCTATAATCCTTCCTTGGCTCCCGTAAGCATAAACAATCAAAATAAGAACTTTTACCTATTTGTGGAGGTATTTACCCATAATGGCTCATCTATTTCCATCTACGGAACACCCTCTAACGCTTCAATAGAAAGGTTAGTGGTTATTAAAACCTCCAATTATAGCAGGACGAGTTATACTTCTGGAAACTGCACATACGCAACCAACTCTTCAACCATTGCTTTTAATGTAAAAAATAAGATAAGAGCTATATACTGTGGTTCCAAAAACGGTAGTGGATATAAAGCCTGGGTTGCGGACATTAATATTAACCTAAGTGCTCTAAATATGCCAAATGTTTGGGGAGCCTGCGGAGGGACCGCAACGGTTGCCATCACCAACCAGACGGTAAGTGGTTTATGGGGAGAACCCTTCAACGGCTCCTGTTTTTAAGCTTTTTTTTGGGGGGGTTTTTAGGCCCCCCTTAGCTTTTCCTTTATACTCTTTATTACCTTTACTTCTATTGGGTCCTTTACCGAGTATTCCTTTGCCAAAAACATACTAAGGTAGTCACCCATCAGTGTTAGGTACAGGGCCTTACTTAAAAAGCTACTCCCCTTACCCTCCAAGGTTATTACGTTAAAGCCCCTTAGCCTTAGGACCTCCTCCGTGGCCTCCACCTCCTTTAAGCTTTTTTCTGAGTGGAGTATGAGGTAGGCAAAGTTTGAAGAGAGGGCTAAATTCTGGTAGCCCTCCACTTCGTTGTGGTGGATTTCGGGTAGGTAGTGGGAGTAGGCGGGAGCTTTGGAATTTTCATTAATTTGGGTCTTCCAGCGGTAGGCGACCGGGTATAGCTCGTAGGTGGAGTATATTACAGGGACTTTGGCATAAAGGACTTTGGATACTTTTTCAGCAAGCTCCTTTATTTCTTTTTCCTTGGATTTGAGCTCCTCTTTTGTCTCTTTTAGCTCCTCTTTTCCTACCTTGCATAGGCTTAGGGTATAAGAGAGCATATGGCCTAAGGCAAAACGGGGTGGTAGGGAAGGGGGGACCTTGTAAAGCTTTAATTTTTTTTCCTTGGCTATCTCCTCCATTTTGCCACCGGAGGTTATAAGCCTTACTTCAACCCCCCTTTTTATTAACTCCTCTAAAACCTTTAAGGTTTCCCTCGTATTTCCACTGTAAGAGATGCACACCGCCAAGAAGCTCTCGTCTATGTAGGGTGGGACCGAGGAGCCTTTAAAGCTTAAACATACCCTTTTAAAGCCCCTTTCAAGGAGGAAGGAAACGGTTAGGTCCCCAACTATTCCAGAGCCTCCCATCCCAAAGAAGGCTAAGTTTTTCCCCTCAAAGCCTTCAACCTCTTTAAACTCCAACTGCTCCACCAGGTTATGGACCAGCTCAAAAGTATTCGTAGGCATCTATGGAATTCCCCGTTGGAAATTTTAACTTACCCGTTGCTATTTTGTAAAGGACCTCAGCTACCCTTTCGGGTGGGGGTAAGGTCCTTGGGTCCTCCTCGGGGAAGGCCTTGGCCCTCATCCGGGTCCTCGTTCCACCCGGATTTACCGCAAATACTTTAACGTTTTTCAACTCGTAGGCTAAGGTCTTACTAAAACCTTCAACCGCCCACTTTGAAACCGCGTAGGCCCCCCAGGTGGGAGCAGGCCTCTTCCCAACCCCAGAGGAGAGGTTAATTATTACCCCCTCCTTCATATAATTTAAGAAGGCCTTGGTTACGTAAAAAACACCGTTTACGTTAATTTCTATTACCTCCCTCCAAACTTCCTCGGGGTATTCTTCTATTTTTGCCCTAACCCCTAAAACCCCCGCGTTGTTTATTAAAAACCTTATCTCCTTTAAATTTTTATAGCAGAATTTGGCAAACTCCTTTACCTCCTCAGGCTTTGAAACATCACAGGCTTTGTAAAAGACCCCCTCCACCCCCTCATAGACCTCCTTTAAGTCTTCCTCCTTCCTTGAACAGGTGCAAACTTTGTAGCCATTTTTTAAAAATTCAAAGACTAAGGCCTTACCTATTCCCCTGCTTCCACCCGTTATAACCACCATCTCAATTTACTATTGGAAGGCGGTATTCCTTCAAGAGCCCCCTCAGCTTTTCCTCCCTTTCCCTTGCCATGGGGGTTAGGGGTAGTCTGAACTCCTTCTGGCACATTCCCAGCATCCAGCAGGCGGTCTTTACGGGTATGGGGTTGGTTTCCCAAAAGAGGGCCTTAAAGAGGGGGTAGAGGTAGTAGTGAATTTTTCTGGCTTCTAAGAAGTTTCCCTTTAAGGCACTCTCTGTCAGTTTTTTTACTTCCCTTGGCATAACGTTGTTAGCAACCGATATTACCCCCTTGGCCCCAAGGGCCATCATGGGCAGGGTTAGGCTATCGTCCCCCGAAAGGACCGTAAAGCCTTCCCCAAGCCTCCTTATTATCTCACTTATCCTGTCCATACTCATAACCGACTCCTTTACACCCACTATATTCTCACAATCTTTGGCCAACTTGTAGAGGGTATCCACCTCTATCTGGACCCCGGTCCTTGAAGGTATGTTGTAAATTATTATGGGTATATCCACCTCCTTGGCTATCTCGTAAAAGTGCTCGTATATTCCCCTCTGGGTTGGCTTGTTGTAGTAGGGGACTACCACCAAGGCACCGTCCGCCCCCACCTTCTTTGCAAAGGAGGTTAGGTGTATGGCCTCATGGGTTGCATTCCCCCCCGTTCCCGCTATAACCTTTATCCTCCCCTTTGCATACTTTACCGCCTCTTCTATTACCTTTTCGTGCTCTTCAAAGGTTAAGGTGGGGGACTCCCCAGTAGTTCCGCAGACCAATACCGCGTCCGTGTGGT
>WFPT01000102.1 GCA_015487365.1 Aquificaceae bacterium | reverse complement strand
GATAAAAGGGAAGGTAAGGTCCATAGGATTTTAGACCTGAGGGAAGGAAAGAGGGGTGATTTTGATATGAACTTTGGTCTTAGCTCCAACGAGGGAGCGGTATTTTTGAGTAACATAAGATTAAAGGACCTATTCGGTAGGGGTATAAACTTTAAGGTAACTTATAGGAGAAGTGGTATAGGTGAGAGGTATTACTTTGGTCTGTCCGATGACTACTTCTTCTCACCCCACCTTTTCATACACCTTAGCGACTTTAAGGACTACGTTAAGGCCTACAACTTCAAGCTACTTTCTAAGGGAAACTCCCTCCTTTTAGGTTACAGGCTCAGTCCCTTTACCTCCCTCTCCTTTTCCTACATCCCTTCAAGGAGCACCTTTAAGGGTAAGGAGTATAACCTCTTTAAGAAGGTTTTTAGTTTGCAAAGGAAGTATTCCAACGAGCCCATAAATCCAACGAAGGTAAGGTATAGCCTCCTGGAAATAACCTATACCAAGGACTACTCTAAGTATTTTTTTAGGAGCTCCTTTTTACAACCCTTTGCCTTAGACTACTTACTCTCCTTTACCCTATCCCTTGGCCTTATAAGGGGAAAGCCTCCCCCCTTTGAGGAGTTTTACTTGGGGGGTTTTAGGGATTTAAGGGGTTATGACCTCTTTTCCTTGGGTGGAGGGAAGTCCTTTTCCTTTTTAAGGTTGGACCTTTACTACCGCTTTAAGAGGAGGGAGTATTGGGGACTTCTTTCAGACTTTGGTCTTTTGGAGGGTAAAGGGGGTGCCTTTGACTTTGGCCTTGGTTACTTGGCCCAAACTCCCTTGGGTAACCTCCACTTTCAGGTGGCCTACGCCAAGAGGCTTAGGTTTTACCTTTACGTAGGAGCCCTATTTTAGAATTTCTTTAAGCTTTTCTTCAATCCCCAACTTAATGGGGCTTTCCTCACAGGCTTTTAGGTTTTTCTCCTTAAGGTATTGGGCATACCTTTTGTCCGATTTTTTGATGTGGGATAGAATCCAGCCTATCGCAAAGGATGCGTTTTCAACGAAAGACTTTTCGTCTTCAAGGTTCTTAAAGTTTTCATAGACTATTTTTCTAAAAGTTTGGTGGGCCCTTTTGTGGCTTTCAAGGTGGGGGTAGCCAAACCTTTCCATAACCTCCTCTTCGTGTTTTAGGTGCCTTTCCGTATACTCGTAAAGGCCTTCTTCTAAGAGCTTTTTAGCCTCCTCCCTCCTACCCTCCTTTACGAGCTTGTAGATGGCATTAATTAGGAGGACCAAAACCTCGTGCTCCCTGTCAAACACATCACAACCGTTTATTACTTCCCTTGGGTCAATTACCATAATAGTTAAAAATATAGGTTAAATCCTTACAACAACGCAGGTTATGGCTTCCTTTACCCCCTCCAAGGAGTGAATTTTGTTTATGACCAAGCTTCCAAGCTCTTCTTGGTTCTTTACCTCAACAAAAACTATTATGTCGTAGGGCCCCGTAACTACGTCCGCGGTTTTTACACCGTCAAAGGTTGATAGGGCAAGCATTATGGAGGGTATCTCCCTTGGGTTTGCCTTTATTAAAATGTATGCCCTTATACTGTGCTCACTTTCCATTTCCATAATCTCCGTAATGGAAAGGGGGAAGCCCTTACCCTCCTTTTCCATTATGCAGAATGATTATATCACAATTAGGTTGTAACTCCGCCAGGCAGATTAGGGGTTGCAAGTTCACATATGCTATACTTATACTTTAAGGAGGTGAAGGATGGGTTTTGATATAGTAATCAAGATAGGAGGTGAGGGAGGAGAAGGAGTAATCTCTACCGGTGACTTTTTAACGGAGGTTGGGGCAAGGGCAGGGTATGAAGTGGTAAATTTTAAGAGCTTCCCTGCGGAAATAAAGGGAGGTTATGCCCAGAGCACCGTAAGGATTTCCGAAGAAAAGAGGTATTCCACGGGAGATGGCTTTGACATAATCTGCTGTTTTAACGGTGAAGCCTATGAGTTTAACAAAAAGCACTTAAAACCTGGAACCGTCTTAGTTTATGACTCTTCTGACTTTGAGCCAGAAGAACACGAAGGAGTTTATATGTATCCGGTGCCCCTTTCAGACCTTGCAAAGAATGAAGTAAAAGCATACATAACCAAAAACGTAGTGGCCTTAGGTGCCCTCTCCGCCCTCTTTGACATACCCGTAGAGCCCATAAAGGATGCCATAAGGTCCAAGTTTTTAAGGAAGGGGGAGAAGGTGGTGGAGTTAAACTACAAGGCTTTGGAGGTTGGAAGAAACTATGTAAGGGAAAACCTAAAAAAGGTAGACCCTTACAAATTCCCACCTCCAAGGGAGCCAAAGGATGTAGTTATAATGGAAGGGAATCAGGCCATAGCAAAGGGTGCAATAGTTGCAGGCTGTAAGTTTTACTCCGCCTATCCCATAACTCCCGCAACCACCGTTGGAAATTACATAGTAAATGACCTTATAAAGGTAGGAGGATGGCTCTATCAGGCAGAAGACGAAATTGCTTCCATTGCCCAGGTGGTGGGTGCCTCCTTTGCGGGAGTAAAGGCTATGACTGCAACCTCTGGACCGGGTATGTGCCTTATGACGGAATTTTTCACCTACGCGGGTATGGTTGAACTACCCATAGTGGTGGTGGATATACAAAGGGTAGGGCCTGCAACGGGAATGCCAACAAAACATGAGGACGGAGACCTATACCACGTAGTCTATGGAGGGCACGGTGAATACCCCAAGGTAGTTTTAGCTCCTACAAACGTAGAAGAGTGCTTTTATCTGACCATTGAAGCCTTTAACC
>WFPT01000101.1 GCA_015487365.1 Aquificaceae bacterium | reverse complement strand
CCTTAAAGCGCTCCAACTTAAAGAGGTTAAAGGAGGGGGACTTTGTAAATCTTGAAAGGGCCTTAAAGGTGGGTGGAAGGGTAGGGGGACACTTTGTCTTAGGGCACGTAGATTACGAGGCAAAAATATTAAAGTTTTACAGAAAGAACTCCCACCATCACTTAGAGGTGCAACTGAGGGAGGAGTTTAGGGACCTGGTTGTAGAAAAGGGCTCCGTGGCCTTAGACGGTATAAGCCTTACCGTAAATGAGGTAAAAGACTACTCCTTTACCATAAACGTAATCCCCTACACCTACCAAAAGACCAACTTAAAGTATAAGAAGGTGGGGGACTATCTGAACGTAGAGCTTGACATATTGGGAAAGTACGTCCAGAGGTTTTTAAAGAGGAGGATGGAAAGGAAGTTGGGTAAAAACTTTGGTATAATCTTTTAGTATGCCAAGGTATAGGTTCTACGAAACTCAGAGGTATTACGAGGTTCCGGTAGTTCTAAGGCCTGACCTTTCAGAAGAGGAGGTTTCTAAAAAGGGAGAGGAAATAAAGGGCTTTATAACCAAAAAGGGTGGGGAATTTTTAAAGTTAAAGGACTGGGGGACTAAGGAGCTTTCCTATAAGATAAAAAAGTATAACAGGGGTAGGTATCTAATCGTTTGGTTTAAAACCAAGAGGATGGAGCTACCTAATGAACTTGACTTTCAACTGAAAATAGACACGGACGTCCTAAGGCACCTCATTTTTAGGGTGAAGGAAAAGGATGTTAAATAAGGTTGTTTTAATCGGAACCTTAGTTAGGGACCCCTCTTTGAGGGTCTTACCCAGCGGTTCCAGCGTGGCGGAGCTAACCGTTGCGGTCAACAGAAGGTACAAGGTTGGTGAAGAGTGGAAGGAAGAGAGTCACTTCTTTGATGTAAAGGCCTACGGAAAGCTTGCAGAAGATGTAGCTGAAAGACTTTCAAAGGGTTATACGGTCGTAATAGAGGGCTCCTTGGTCCAAGAGAGGTGGAAGGACAAGGAGGGGAACCCAAGGAGCAAGGTAAGAATTAGGGCGGAAAGGGTAAGGATAATTAGGAAACCGAGGATAGAATCGGTGGAGTCTGAGGACATACCGGACCAGGGGGAAGTGGAAAAGGGCCTTGAAGGGGAAGAGGAAGAGGGGGAAGGGGATATAGGCTTTTAATGGGAAGGATTAGGTTCTTCACCGCTGGGGAGTCCCACGGAAGGGGCATATTCGCATACTTGGAGGGCATCCCCGCAAACTTAGAATTAAAGGAGGAAGAAATAAACAGAGAGCTTTTTAGAAGGCAGAAGGGCTACGGCAGGGGAGGGAGGATGCTCATAGAAAGGGATAAGGTGGATTTCCTTTCGGGAGTAAGGTTTGGTAAAACCATAGGCTCACCCATACTCATGGCGGTCTGGAACAGGGATTACGAGAACTGGCGGGAGGTTATGAAGCCCTTCGGGGAGCCTCCAAAAAACTACAAACCCTTTACAAAACCAAGACCGGGGCACGGAGACTTAGCGGGGGGTATAAAATTTTTCCAGAGGGATTTAAGGAACGTTTTGGAAAGAGCTTCAGCGAGGGAAACCGTTGGAAGGGTTTTGGCAGGAAGCGTGTGCAAGCAATTTTTAAAGAAGCTGGGTATAGTAATTGGGAGCTACGTAATATCCATAGGGGAGCTCTCGCCTCCCATAAAGGAAGGAGACCTCTTAAAGAGGTTTGAGTTGGCAGAGCTTTCAGAGGTAAGGTTTCCAGACCCCAGTAGGGACGAGGAGTTTAAGTTTTACATAGACTTTGCAAAGGAAAGGGGTGAAAGCCTTGGGGGAAGCTTTGAAGTGTTTGCCATAGGGTTACCACCCGGCTTTGGCTCCTATACGAGCTGGGATTTAAGGCTGGACGGGAGGATAGCCCAGAGCATTATGTCTATACAGGCCATAAAGGCGGTTGAAATAGGTCTTGGAGCTAAGGTTAGCACCTTGGTGGGCTCAAAGGTTCATGACCAGATAGCTTGGAGTGAAGAAAGGGGCTTTTACAGACTCTCCAACAACCTCGGTGGGACGGAGGCGGGGGTTTCAAACGGGATGGCCCTCCTCATAAGGGCCCACATGAAGCCTATACCTACCTTAAAAAATCCCTTACAGAGCGTGGATATAGAAACGAAAGAGGTGGTGAAGGCGGGAAGGGAGAGGAGCGATGTGGTTGCGGTTCCTTCCGCATCGGTAGTAGCCGAGAGCATGCTCGCCATAACTTTAACGGATGTAATATTGGAAAAAATAGGTGGGGACTTTATGGAAGAGGTTTTAAAGAGGTGGAGGGAATACCTTAACTACGTAAAAAACTTTTAAGGTAAAGGGCCAAAGCCTTTAAGGTCTTTTTAAAGGTTTCCTCCACACTCCTTAATCTTTCATAGAGCTCTTCCTTTGGAACGTCCCAGTCGTTTAGTAGCTTAACTTTTAGTAAGTATAGGCTTTTTAAATCCTCCCTCAGACTTTGAGGGAGAATTCCCCCTTCTATCAGCTTTAAGGGACAATCCTCTGAAACTCCCTTTATACCAAACTTGGGAGCCAGGTGAAGGCATATGTCCAAGAGGCTATCGTAGGCTACCATGTAAAAGTATTTAACCCTGTCGTAATACATGGGCTCCTTGGAAAATTCCTCAAAGCCCCTTGAAATTATAAAGTTTATCCTCTTTAAGGATTCAGCTATGTGCCTTTCCTTTTCCCTCAGCAATTGAAAGTCTATAAGGTAGGGGTTTTTAGTTTCCCTCTTTACAAACTCTACCACCTCCCTTGCCAGCTCCTTAAAGACCTTCAAAGAGGTATTAACCACCTCCCTTAAACTTTCCTCATCCACTTCCTTACTTAAATCCCTATATTCATAGTAGTATTGGCTTATCCTCTTAACCCCTTCTAAGTCCGAGTAATTCAAAAACTCAGAGAGTCTTATGAGGCAATCCTTACCCCTGTTTTTTATGGAAAAGACTACACTAAGGTGCCTACAAATCCTCATAAAGGACTCAAAGGAAAGGTTTATTAGAGACCTTAGTTTATCCTTAACCGCAGGCTCCTTTAAATCCTTTGAGGAGTTTAACCTGAGCTCCCTATAAGCCTTCTCCAAAGTTTTAAGGCTTTCCAAAAGAAGAGAAATCTTTACTTCCCTTTTACCCATAACGGGAATTAATTTAGGCTTGAAAGTATAGACATGTTGCTACCCATCACCTATTTTTTTTTAGGGGATTGCAACACCCTCTGATACAAGACAGTAGGGCTGGAATTATCCAGCAACCCACGCAAGAGGGTCCCCAAGGCCTGAGCCCGACACCCCCACCTCCCGTCCCGGCGGGCCGCCCGACCAGCGCCGGAGTAAATACAGCCCGTAGGGGCCACCGGCCTAGGGCATTTTTGCCTTTTCCCTTTTCCACCATCCTGTTATTTATAAAACGCTACCCAACAGAAAAATCTGACACCAAAGTGTTGCAACTCCATCCGGCACATTAGGGATTGCAAGGGTCCATCTTAAAGCCTTGAAAATCAAGGCTTAGAGAAAGTAAAAACCCCATCTGTTGCCCTAATTAGGGCCCTTTTAGGCCTTTTTGACCTTTTTTGGAGCACTTTCCCTATTCAGTTGCCAAGGAGCCCCTTTTTTAATATACCCCATACCCCCTATTTTTTCTATGATTTTCCTCATGAAAACGCTCTAACCCTTGATTCTCTAAGAAAAAATCTGCTATGATTTTTATCAGATGATGTAACTTATATTAAATTTTTGAACGAAAATCATAAAATAATCTTTTGGACTACGGGACTATATTTAATAGTGCTATGGTTGTCTTTGATGAAAAGCTTATAAAAAAATACGATAGGCCGGGTCCCCGCTACACCTCATACCCCCCCGCCACCGAATTTAAAGAAAGTATAACCTATAAGGATTACGAAAGGAAACTTAACGAGCTCTACAGAAGGAGGTCCCTCCTTTCCTTTTACATTCACATACCCTTTTGTGAAAGTGCCTGTTGGTTCTGCGGTTGTAACGTTATGATAACTAAGAGGAGGGATATAAGTGGGAGGTATTTGCAGTATCTGTTTAAGGAGTTAAGCCTCCTTGAAAAATACTTAGGTAATGAGCTTAAAATAGACCAGTTTCATATTGGTGGTGGAACCCCAAACTTTTTGACGGAGGAGGAGTTAAGAAAGCTTATGGAAGAGTTTTTAAAGAGGTTTTCCTTTACAGAAGGTGCGGAAATTTCTATTGAACTTGACCCAAGGTTCCTTACAAGGGATTACGTAAAAACCTTAAAGGAGCTTGGCTTTAACAGAATCTCCATGGGGTTGCAGGACATAAACGAGGAGGTTCAAAGGGCCATAAACAGGTTCCAAAGCAAAGAGCTTATGTTAAAGGTTATGGACTGGCTTAGGGAGGAGGGTTTTAACTCTATAAACATAGACCTAATTTACGGCCTACCTAACCAAAACCCAAAAAACTTTAAGAATACCTTAGAATTTACCTTAAAGCTTTCACCGGAAAGGGTTGCGGTCTTTAACTTTGCCTACGTTCCCTGGTTAAAACCCTTACAGAGGAAGATAGATAAAAACCTCCTACCAAAGCCCGAAGAAAAGCTAAAAATGTTAAAAAGTGCTGTTGAACTCTTTCAAGAAGGAGGTTACGTCTTTATAGGTATGGACCACTTTGCAAAACCCGAGGACGAGCTAACCTTGGCCCAAAGGAAAGGTGAGCTTTGGAGGAACTTTCAGGGTTACACCACCAGAAAGGGGGTAGAGCTTTTAGGGGTAGGTGCAACCTCCATTGGAACCTTAAAGGACTCTTACTTTCAAAACTACAAGACTTTAAGGCACTACTACCTTGCCATAGACGAAGGAAAGCTTCCTACTTTCAGGGGTTATATCATGGACGAGGACGACCTCATAAGGAGGGAGGTTATTATGGACATTATGTGCAACTTGGGGGTTGATTTTAAAAAGGTAGAAAGGGCCTTCTCCATAAACTTTAAGGATTACTTTTCAAGGGAGTTGGAGGAGTTAGAGGAGCTGGAAAGGGACGGCCTTGTGGTCTTAAAGGAGGACAGAATCAGTATAACTGAGCTTGGGAGGCTCCTGGTAAGAAACGTAGCCATGGTCTTTGATAAGTATTTAAGGAATAAGAAGGAGCTAACCTTTTCAAGGACCGTTTGATAAAATTTTTATTATGATAAAGGTTGAGATAATTACGCCAAAGGGTATAGCCTTTTCAAAGGAGGTGGAAAGCGTGAATGTTCCTACCGTAGAGGGGGAAATAGGGGTTTTGGAAAACCACATGTATTTACTGGGCCTACTGAAACCGGGTTTGGTGTATTTTGACGGAGACAGGGAGAAGGGTTTTGTGGTGACCTACGGATTTGTAGATGTAAGGCCCGACAAGGTTTTAATACTAACCGAAGAAGCGTATCAAAGGGGAGAGATAGACTTAGGGGAGGCAAAAAGGCTCTTTGACGAAGCGGTAAAAAAACTTGCGGAGGCAAAGACCGCGGAGGAGGTCTCAGAATGGGAAAGGAAAAAGGAAAAGGCTCAAGTTTTAATGTCCTTGGCCAAATCTTAGTCCTTCTCTTATTCTTACTTTCCTGCACCAAGGAGGAGGAGGTAAAACCTTTAAAGATTAAGTTCCACAAGCCCTACGCCCTCCTAATAGCGGAGAGCAGGGGTTGTATATTCTGTAAAAAGCTTGAAAGGGACTTAAAGGAAAACGAGCTTCTTAAAGAAAGCTTAAAGGACTTTGAGCTGATAAGGGTAAAGTATGAAAGTTTTAGGCCCATTCAGATAAGGATAAACGGAAAGGACTTCTCTGGAACGGAGAGGGAGCTTATAAGGTATTTGGGGGTTTCCTCCTTCCCGGGCCTCTTCTTCTTAAAGGGAGACGGGGAGGTTATTTTAGAACTACCGGGCTACTTTGGAGTGGAAGGCATGCTCTGTGCTTTAAACTACGTTAAAAGTAAAGCCTACAAAAGGTTAAAGTTTATAGACTATGCAAAGAGCTGTGGATGAGGTAGTGGTAGTAGGTAAAGTTTTAGACACTTTCGGCTTAGGGGGGGAGCTTAAAGTCTTACCGGAAGATTACTTCCTTGAAAGCCTGAGGAAAGTCCTCTTTAAAAAAAAGGGTGGAGATTACGAGGAGTTTGAGGTGGAATACTGGGAAAGGCTTGCAAACCTTTACGTATTAAAGATTAAAGGTGTAGATGATTTAGAAAGGGCCAAAGATTTTGTGGGGGCTAAAATCTTTTGTTACAGCAAGGACCTACCTCCCCTTCGGGAGGAGGAGTTTTACCTGTTTGAACTAACCAAGATGGAGGTTTATACGCAGGGAGGGGAATACTTAGGTAGGATTACGGGGATTTTGGAAACCCCCTCCTACCAGCTCGTTGAGGTGGGAAGCCGCTACCTGATACCCTTTACTTCCTACTACGTTCTGGAAGTAAATAGGAAGGAAAACAGGATAATAGTTAGGGAGGAAGTGGTGGTCCTTTAAAATATTTATTTGTGATAAAGATTTACGTTAGTAGGATTAACGGCTTTGAAGAAAGGAAAAGGGAGGAAATTTATGAGCTTTTAAGGGAGGGGGTAGTCTGGATAGACGCCCACGAGCCCAACGAAACGGAAATAAGGTGGCTTTATGAGAATACGGGCTTTGAAATGCCTCCCAAGGAAATCTTTGGAGATATAGAAATAAGCTCTAAGTTTTACGAAAAGGGAAACTCCATATACGTAAATTTCTCCTTCCTTAACCAAAAAAGGGACAGCATAGGGACCGATGGAGTTTTGTTCTACATAAGGGGAAGGATTGTGGTAAGTTTGAGGCAAACGGAAGTTCCGGTCCTCAACCTATATTTAAGGAAGGAAAGGAGACTCGTAAGGTTTCCAGAGGAGGTTCCTATCGGGATTTTAAACATTGAAGTGGATAGGATGGGGGACCGCTTAGAGCTCTTAGCTTTGAGGATAAGGAAAATATGGTCCAGCATATTTTCAGAGCAGTCCCAGGAGCTTATAAGGGAAATAGCATACTACGACGAGCTCAACATAACCATAAGGGAGCTCATAAACGAAAAGCTCAGAATCTTCTCCTACCTTTTGAAGAGTCCCATAATAAACGCAGAAAGTAAGAGGGAGATTAAAGTTTTGTCCGAGGACTTACAAACCCTCCTGGACTACACCAACTTTTACATGGAAAAGATTGACAGCATTCAAAACTCCCTTTTAGGACTGATAACCATAAGGCAGAACGAGGCCACCAAGGTCTTTACCGTAATAGCCACCATCTTCATGCCAGCCACCCTTATAGCCAGCATATACGGGATGAACTTTAAATACATGCCGGAGCTATCTTGGAAGTACGGCTACCCCTTTTCTTTACTCTTAATGTTCTTTCTAACCTTTGGACTTATGCTCTGGGTTAAGAAGAAGGGATGGATTTAGAGGAGAGGATTATAGAAGCTTTAAGGGGTAAGAGGAGGAGTTTCAGTGAGTTGGTTAAAGTTTTAGGTCTGTTTAAGAAAAAGGAAAAGAAGCTGTTGAAGAAAACCCTTAGGAGACTTAAAAGGGAGGGGAAGCTCCTTGTAGAAAACGGAAGGTACAGCCTTAGGGAAAGGGTGGTTGAGGGTTACGTCCGAGCCAACCCGGCGGGCTTTGGCTTCTTGGAAACCCAGGAGGGAAGACAAATATACATACCCTTCTTTGAGATGAGGAAGCTTATGGAGGGGGACTATATAAGGGCAAAGGTGGTAGAGTTTAAGGGGAAGGAGGAAATAAGGGTTTTAAGGATTTTAAAGAGGGCAAAAAAGAGTGTGGTTGGTAAAGTTAAAAGGGATAAAAAGGGCTTTTACTTGGAGCCCTTGGACGAAAACAAGCATCTAACCTTTATACTGGAAGGGGAAAACCTTAAAGAGAAGGAAGTGGTTGTAGCAAAAATCCTCAGATATCCCAGTAAAAGTAAGAGGCCTAAGGCAAGGGTGGTGGAAACCTTGGGTAAGCCCTCGGAAAAGTATCTGATGGTGGAAATACTTATAAGGAAGTACGAACTGCCCTTGGAGTTTCCAAAGGAAGTTTTAAAGGAGGTGGATAAAATAAGGGAAGAGATTCCCCAGGAGGAGTTTGAAAGGAGGAAGGACCTGAGGGAGCAGGTTTGCTTTACCATAGACCCAGAGAGGGCCAAGGACTTTGACGATGCGGTAGCTATAAAAAGAGAAGGGGACGGATACAGGCTCTTCGTCCATATAGCGGACGTTTCCTACTACGTTAAGGAGAACACCAACCTTGACAAGGAGGCAAGGAGGAGGGGTTTTACCTTTTACTTACCCGATAGGGCAATCCCCATGCTCCCCGAAAAGCTATCCTCCTACCTGTGCTCCCTTATGGAAGGTGAGGAAAGGCTCACCTTCACAGTGGAGGTAAAGGTGAGCGAAGATGGGGAAATCTTATACTACGATATATACGAGAGCATAATAAAGAGTAAGGCAAGGCTCACCTACGACCAAGCCTTGGAAATCTTAAAGGAGGGTAGGGGAGAAATCGGTAGGAGTTTAAGGCTCATGGAAAACCTTTACAGAATTCTCCACAAGAAGAGGTGGGAGGAAGGCTCCATAGACTTTGACCTACCCGAATCGGAGGTTATAGTGGATGAGTTTGGAGAGCCAAAGGCGGTCCTACCCTACCAGAGGCACCTGGTCCATAGGTTAATAGAGCAGTTTATGATTTTGGCAAACTTTGTTGTTGCCAGCCACCTTACCAACACCTCCTACCCCTGTCTTTACAGGATTCACGAAGAGCCCGACCCTGAAAGGGTGGAAAGACTTTTAAGAATTTTACAGAGCTTAGGTTACAGGGTAAAGGCAAAGGATTACCAGAATCCAAAGTTCTTCCAAAAAATTTTAGAAGACTTTGAGGGGAGGGAGGAAGAAAATTTGGTAAAGTTTTTAACTTTGCGCAGTATGATGAGGGCAAAATACTCACCCCACAACTTGGGACACTTTGGCTTGGCCCTCCCTACCTACACCCACTTTACCTCACCCATAAGGAGGTATGCGGACCTAACGGTTCATAGGCTCTTAAAAAAGCAACTGATGGGCAAGGAGATAAACTACGAAAAGACCGTTAGGAAACTGGAAGAGTTGGGGAAACACCTGAGCAGGAGGGAAGAGCTTGCGGACGAGGTAGAGAGGGAGGCCATTGAAAAGATGAAACTAAGGCTCTTAAAGGATAAGGTAGGTGAAACCTTTGAAGGGATAATTACGGGGGTGTTCCAGTTTGGCTTCTTCGTAGAGTTGAAGGAAGTCTTGGTAGAGGGTTTGGTAAGTTTAAGGGAATTGAAGGACGACCAATACATCTTTGACGAAGAAAACCAGAGGTTGGTAGGAGTAAAGAGTGGGAAGAGCTACCGCTTGGGTGATAGAGTAAGGGTTAGAATTTTGGCGGTCAGGGAGGAGGAGGGGGAGATGGACCTGACCGTGGAAGGGTGAGTTAGAGGGAGTCCCTTAGAGACTTTTCCGCCCTAAAATGGACCACCCTCCTCTTAGGTATGGTTCTAACTTCCCCCGTTCTGGGATTCCTCCCCTTCCTCTCCTTCCTTTCCCTTACGGAGAATACCCCCAGACCGGGTATGCGCACCCTCTCTCCGTTTTTAAGGGCTTCCCTTAGTGCGGAAACGAAAGCTTTGAGGGCGGCTTCCGCCTCCTTCTTGGTTATGTTTGCCTCCTGGGCCATCCTGCTAACTATCTCCGCCTTGGTCATGGCCTCACCTCCTTTACATGGTTTTTCCAAGATTATACTTACTTTAACGGAATTTTGTCAAGTTCTATAACCTTCAACCGCTACAAAGTAAAAGAATACCTCCCTTGCCCCCCCTCGGATTAAAACCCTTGCGATTTCAGAGGCTGTGCTTCCGGTCGTAGTTATATCGTCAAAGACCAAAACCCTCTTCCCCTCTACACTTTTGACAAGCTCGTAGGAGTTTATAACCGCTTCAATCCTTTCTTCAAGGCCCTTTCCCGCCAAAGGTTTTGAGTGCTTCACCCTCCTTAAAACCCCTTCAAAGTTTAAACCTGTGTGCTTTAAGATTTCCCTGTTGTGGGAAAAGCCCCTACCCCAAAACCTAAAAAGGGAAACGGGAACGTAGGTTATTAGGTCAGGTTTTACCTTTTCCACGAAGGAGTTAAGGTCATCCTTTATCCTTCCCCCTAAGAACTTACAAAGGGGCAAAACCCCCTTAAACTTTATACAGAGTATTACCTCCCTCAAAACCCCGCCATACCTCCCAAAGGCGGTTGCCTCCTCCACAAAGGGTATCCTTATAGAACTAAAAAAGTCCTTTTTAACTTCCTTTAAGCAATCTTCGCACAGGTAGCCCTGCTCTCTTGGTTTAAACTCTTTAAGGCAGTAAAGGCAACAGTTTTGGGTAAGGTAAAGGGCGTCTAAGAGCTTTCCAAGGTTAAACATAAATTATAGTTTAAGATGTTTTGGGTAAGGCTTAAAAGGACTAAGGTCAGGGTGTGTGGACAAAAGTTTAAATCTCCCCTAAGAGGCATATCCTCTACTGATGAGCACACCCACTTTTTGCAAAGCCTTTTAACTAATGACGTTAAATCCTTAAAGCCCTTTACCTTCAACTACAACCTTTGGCTGAAAAGAAACGGGCAACCCATAACTGATTTTTTCGTCTATAAGTTAGATGACTGCTACCTCCTTGATAGTCAAGAGGAGCCCGATTTTTTAATAGAGAAGTTCAACGAGATTAAGTTATCTCTAAAAATTACCTTTGAAAATCTCTCCGAGGAATACGCCCACCTTTTCCTATTCGGTGAAGGAGTAATGGACTTTGTAGAAAAGAGGTTTGGTGTAAGGCTAAAAGAGTTTGAATTTAAAAACTTTGGGGAGGTGTTCATAGCCCGTAATCCACTAAGGGTTGGGGAAGAGGGCTTTGACCTCTTTGGGAAGGTGGAAGAATTAGTTGAAAAATTGGAGGGAAAGGAGGTGAGCTTAGAGGAATTTGAATACATAAGGATAAAAAACTGCATTCCCAAAATGCACAAGGAGCTAAGGGAGGGCTTTTCTCCCCTTGAAGCAGGGCTTTTAAATTATGCCATAAGCTTAAACAAGGGGTGTTACGTAGGGCAGGAAGCCATAGCAAGAATTTACTTTAAGGGAAGGATTCCCAGGCTCCTTGTAAAGTTTAAAACCTATGGAAAGGTTAAGGAAGGGGATAGGGTGCTCCACAACGGCAAGGAGGTTGGCCTTATAACTTCTACCAGTAGTAGGGGGGATTTAGCCTTGGGATACCTGTTGAGGGAACACTTTAAGGAGGGAGCGGAGTTTAAAACTGATGGGGGTAAGGTTAAAACCTTAAAAGCTTGCCTATATTATTAGATTATGGATAGGTTCAAGGGGGTCTTGATTTGGATAGCCATCATAGGAAGCGCTATCTTCTTCTTTAACTTCATAGAAAGGGCTTCCCAAACGAGGGCAAGGGTTTCTATAAATACTTTCTATAAGCTTTTAGATGAGGGTAAGATAGTAAGGGCTTCGGTTTCAGAGGGTAGGGTAGTTTTTAAGACCAGTCAGGGCCAAAGCCTTGAAGTTAATTTCCCAAAGGATTACACGGACGATGTAATGGAAAAGCTTTTGCAAAAGGGTGTTAAGGTAAATACCCTTTCAAGGGGAGCGGGTAGTGTAGGTTGGCTAATTTCCTTAATCCTTTCCTGGCTCCCCATAATACTCTTTGTGGGAATATGGATTTTACTTTTGAGGCAGATGGGAGGAGGTGGAGGTGTCCCGAGGAACGCCTTCTCCTTTGGAAAGAGTAGGGCAAAGGTTTATATAGACGAAAAGCCAAAGGTGACCTTTAAGGACGTTGCGGGGATAGAGGAGGTAAAGGAGGAGGTAAAGGAGATTATTGAATTTTTAAAGGACCCTGCAAGGTTTAAAAAGTTAGGTGGGAGGCCACCAAAGGGGGTTTTACTCTATGGAGAGCCGGGGGTAGGTAAGACCCTCCTTGCAAAGGCAATAGCGGGTGAGGCTCACGTTCCCTTTATATCCGTTTCGGGTTCGGACTTTGTGGAGATGTTTGTAGGGGTAGGTGCTGCAAGGGTCAGAGACCTGTTTGAAACCGCAAAAAAGCACGCTCCCTGCATAATCTTTATAGACGAAATAGATGCGGTCGGTAGGACGAGGGGGGTAATAAACATAGGGGGAAACGATGAGAGGGAGCAAACCTTAAACCAGCTTCTGGTGGAAATGGACGGCTTTGACACCTCAGAGGGAATAATAGTAATTGCTGCAACCAACAGACCAGACATCTTGGACCCAGCCCTTTTAAGGCCCGGTAGGTTTGACAGGCAAATCTTTATACCAAAACCCGACGTTAGGGGAAGGTTTGAAATATTAAAGGTGCATGCAAAGAATAAGAAGCTTTCAAAGGATGTGGATTTGATGATGGTGGCGAGGGCAACCTCAGGTTTTACGGGTGCTGACCTTGAAAACCTCCTTAATGAGGCTGCTCTCCTTGCAGCCAGAAAGGGTAAAGGTGAAATAACTATGGAAGAAATAGAGGAGGCCCTGGACAGGATTACCATGGGTTTGGAGAGGAAGGGGATGGTCCTCTCCTTAGAGCAGAAGGAGAAGATAGCATACCACGAAACGGGCCATGCCATAGTTAGCTTCTTAACGGAAGGCTCAGACCCCGTCCATAAAGTTAGTGTAATACCAAGGGGAATGGCCTTAGGGGTAACCCAACAGCTACCCATTGAGGACAAATACATGTATGATAAAAAGGAGATTTTGGCAAAGGTTAAGACTATGCTCGGAGGAAGGGTTGCGGAGGAAGTCTTTTACGGTAAAGATGGGATAACCACCGGTGCGGAAAACGACTTGCAGAGGGCAACCGAAATAGTTTATAGGATGGTAAGCAGTTGGGGTATGAGTGAGAGGGTAGGGCCTATATCCATAAGGAGGGATGTAAATCCATTCCTAAGGGGTGGGACGGAGGTTATGGAAGTAAGTGAGGAGCTTATGAGGGAAATAGACGAGGAGGTAAAGAGGATTTTAGAGGAGGCCTACAAGGAGGTAAAGGAGATAATAGAGCAGAATAAGGAAGTTATAAGGGCAATAGTTAAAAAGCTAATAGAAAAGGAAACCATAAGCTGTGAGGAGTTTGCCCAAACCCTAAAACTTTACGGGGTTTCCATCAAAACACCCTGCAAGGAAGAAAGGGAAGAGAAAAAGGAAAAAGAGTTGGTAAAATAATCCTATGGCCATAAGGGTAATATACGAAAAGGAAGGGCATAAGGTCATTATGTTTGAGGAGCTTACCCCCGCTTCCGCGGTTGAGGCAAACCAGTTTCTAATTTGGGACAACGGAGAGGCCATGCTCTTAGACCCGGGGGGACACAAGGTCTATTCCAAACTAATCTCCGACCTTTCCAAGGTTGGCTGTAATCTGGTAAATATTAAGTATATTTTCCTCTCCCATCAGGACCCGGATATAGTGGCAAGTATAAACGGCTGGCTGATGGTAGCTAAGAACGCAAAGGCCCTAATACCCCAAATATGGCTCAGATTTTTACCCCACTTTGGCCTTGAATCTAGCTTTGAAGAGAGGGTTGAAGGTATAGAGGACAAGGGTATGAGGGTAAAACTTGGTCAGGAAGAGCTCATAATCCTTCCCGCCCACTTCCTCCACTCACCCGGAAACTTTCAAGTCTATGACCCGGTTTCCAAAACCCTATTTTCGGGGGACCTCTTTGCCAGCTTAAACCAGCCCTACATGGAGGTTGAAAACTTTGATGAGCACATAAGCTATATGGAAGCCTTCCACAGAAGGTACATAGCCTCTTCAAAGGTTATAAAGCTCTACTTAAATATGGTGAGGAAACTGGACATAGAAGTGGTTGCACCCCAGCACGGGGCCATATTTAGGGGTAAGGAATTGATAGAAAAGCTCTTTAACTGGTTGGAGAGCCTACCATGTGGTGTGGATTTACTAACCCAAGAGGACTACCAAATACCCTAAGCCTTTTGGAAATTTCCACGGGCTATCCGACCGTAGATTACAGGGAGAGCCTGAGGGAGTTAAAGAAAATCTTTAAGGAGAACAAAATCTACGACAAACTCACGGTCTTAAAGGAGGGAAGGCCCATAGGTATAGTGGAAAGGAGAGTGGTAGAAAGATCAGAGGGTGAAGAGTTAACAGCGGGTGAGCTCCTAAAAGTAGTCCCAAAACTTTTGGTCCTTTCCGAGGGTAAGGAGTTTGAAAGGTCCTTGGAATTCCTCCTTTCCATAGGGGAGCCTGTAATCCTCATAGACAAAAAGGGAAGGTATTTAGGTATTTTAAACCCATCGGTGGTGATTCATTACCTTAGTAAGTTTAAGGAAAGTCCCATACCAACCCCTTTAAGGATTAAGGGTAACCTTGGTAAGGAGAAGGTAATCCTGGTCTTTGGCCTAAAAAACGTTTTGGAGTTTAAGGAGAGGTTTGGAGCATCAAAGCTTGAAACCCTTTACAGGTTGCTCTATGAAACCTTAAAGGCGCACTTTTTAGAGGAAGTTTATGAGGACTTAGAGGGGGGGGAGCTGATACTTTTAAGGGACAGGGTAAGTCAAGAAGAAGTGGTAAAAGTTTTAGAAAGTTTTAGGAGGGAAACCCTTTTACTCTTTGGTGAAACCGCGGTTGAAATTTACGGCTTTTCCTTACCCTTAAAGGAGGTTAAGGACTGGGAGAAGTTTTTAAGAAAGTGCCACCTAATGAGGGACAGGGTAAAACCCCTAAACACTTCCGCCTTTTTGTTGGGCGGGAGAAAGAACACTCTAATCCTTTTAGGAAAGGTAGGTAGGGAAAGCCTTCCAAAGTTAAGGGAAAAGGTTTTAAGGGATTTAAAGGCCATAGTTAAGGCCTTAAAGGAGGAAAGTCAGGAGCTGTGGGAGATAACCTTAGAGGAGGCCTTCTCCCAATACCCCTACTTTGAACTCTTTTACGTTATGGGGCAGAGGGGCTTACAGGTAACCAGAAACGTGATAAATCCAAAGACCGAATACTTCATAGAAGAGGGAAAGAAGGGCTCAGACAGGAGCCAGGAGGAATACTTTAAGGTGGCCCTTGAAAAGGGTAGCTACCTTTCCGACATATACCTTTCCAAGGCCACCAAGGACTTTTGTATAACCGCAAGCATGCGCTTTAACTACAACAAGAGGACCTACGTCCTTGCGGGGGACATAAATTTTAGACAGGTTTATAGGATAGTCTCTTAATGTATCTGGTAATAGTTGAGTCTCCCACCAAGGCAAGGACCATAAAAAAAATTCTGGGGAAAGAATTTATAGTCGTTCCAACGAAGGGACACGTAAAGGACCTACCCAAAAACTCCTTAGGGGTAGATGAAAAAACCTTTAAAGCGCACTTTATCTATTTAAAGGGTAAGGCTAAGCTCCTTAAAAGGTTAAAGGAGCTGTGTAAAGGTTGCAAGGAGGTGTATATAGCCACGGACCCGGACAGGGAGGGAGAGGGTATGGCGCATTTTATATACGAGGAGTTAAAAGAGGTTTGTCCTAAGGTTTTCCGGATAAGGTTTTACGAAATAACGAAGGAGGGCCTAAAAGAAGCCTTAAAGAACAAGGGGAAGATAGACCTAAACCTTTTTAGGGCTTACCTGGCAAGAAGGATTTTAGACAGGCTTATAGGCTACAAACTTTCCCCTAAGCTTTGGGACGAGTTTAAAAATAACAACCTCTCCACGGGAAGGGTTCAGGCACCTGCCCTATCCCTTATAGTGGAAAGGGAAGAGGAAATAAGGAACTTTAAGGTGAAGAAAAGATACACCCTATCCTTGGAGCTGGAAGGCTTTAACTTCCTCTTAGATTACAGCTTTGAAAACCCAAAGGATGCAAAGGGGCTTTTGGAAAGGTTAAGGGACTGCTTCTTTGAAGTGGTGGAAGTTTTAGAAGGTGAAGAGAGGCTCTATCCCCCAAAGCCCTTTATAACCTCAGAGCTAATAAAGGTTGCAAACGAAAGACTAAATTACTCACCCGAAAGGACAACAGCGATTGCCCAAAAACTCTTTGAAGAGGGTAAGATAACCTACCCGAGGACGGACAGTTATAGGATAAGTGATAGGTTCTTAGGGGAGCTCCTTTCCTTTATTGAAAGGAATTTTGGAAGGGAATACCTCTATATGAGAAAAATTAAAAACCCTTCCAAGTATTCCGCCCACGAGTGCATAAGGCCCACAAAAATTAAAGAATACGAGGAGCCCCTCTATGGGCTAATCTTTAAGAGGACCTTAGGGGCCTTCATGTCCCCCGCAAAATTAAAAGTTCAAAAAGTTGTGGTCTCACCCCTAAGCGAAAAGCTGAAAAACTTTAAATTCTTTTACAGAGGTAAAAAGATAACCTTTGACGGATTTTTAAGGGTCTATAAGGTCCATATAGAAGAATCACCCCTGATGGAGGTCAAGGTGGGACAGATTTTAAAACCAAAAGGCTTAAAGGTTTTAGAAAGGGTTTCAAAGCCACCCAGCAGGTATTCAGAGGGAAGTTTGATAAAGAAGTTGGAAAAGTTGGGTATAGGGAGGCCCTCCACCTACCCCACCATCCTCCTCACCTTAAAGAGGAGGGGTTACGTTAAGTTAAAGGGTGGATTACTCTATCCCACAAGGCTGGGGGAAGAGGTCCTTAAATACTTAAAGGAAAACTTTAAGGAGCTGACGGATTATTCCTTTACAAAGAAGATGGAGGAGCTCCTGGACGAGGTGGAGGAGGGTAAGAGGGATTTTAGGGAAGTTTTAAGGCTTTTAAGTAAGGTGTATAATAAGTAAGCTAAATTGGTTAGGAGGGTTTGCCTTTTAAGGTTTGGAGAGCTGGAAGGGCTTTTTAGGAGGTTGAGGGCCCTTTTAGAAGCCCTTAAAGACTTTGGTCTTGAAACCTTAGAGCTTGACCTTTCAAGGGGAGTTGAGGGGATAGTGAGGGAGTTAGAATATTTTAAGCCTCAGCTGGTTATGGACGCAAATTTAACGGGACTAATTTTTGCGGAAAACGGGGAAGAGAAGGTAGCTCTCTGCGATTTAATGGGTTTTGCCCACCTTTCCTTCCTCTTTGAAAATCCCCTATACCTTTACAAACCCTTAAAGGAGCTATCCAAGACCAAAAACCTCTTTTTTGCGGTCTTTGACCTAAAACACTACTGGCACTTAAAGGATATGGAGCTTTTAGAAAGGGGCCTATACCTGAATCCCTTCTCCGACCAATACCCGGACTTTGAAACCCATAGGGACGTAGAAATGCTCTTTTTAGGACCCGTTTATGAGCCAAGGCTCATATACGAGGAAGCCTTAAAGGAGCTCGGTGAAGAGCTTGCCCATCTGGTGGGTGAGGCGGGAGAGTTTTCTTTTAGAAACCCCGAGGTTGATTTAAGGACCTCCCTTGATTTGGTTATGGAATACCTGAGGGAAGATTTTAGGGAAAGCCTAAAAGAAAAACTTAAAGACTGGGAAACCCTTCAAAAAACCCTACTCTTTGTGGGGAGCTACTCCACTTCAAGGAGGAGGAGCTACTTCTTAAAGTTTTTAGAGGGTATGGACGTTAAGGTCTTGGGAGACTGCTCTTATGAAGGCTTTGAAGTTTTAAGGCCAAGCTCCTACGAGGAAGTTCTAAGAACCTACGCCCGCTCAAAGGTGGTTATAACCCTAATACCACAAACTTTAACCTACTCCTTTGGCTTTACACCCCTTGACGTTTGCAGATACAGTCTCCCCCTTATGGATTACAGACCCTCCGTTGGCATCCTCTTTAACTTAGAAAGGGAGGTTTTAACCTTCCTGGGAAACGACCTCTTAGACTTTGAAGAAAAATTACTATACCTGTTGGAAAATCCAGAGGAGAGGGAAGAGAGAGCCAGAAACTGCAAAGAGGCCCTCAGTAGGTTTTCCTTCAAGGAAACCGCAAGGTTTATAAAGGAAGTTTTTTTAACCCAGTAAATCCTCTACTACTTCAACCTTGTCACCTAAAACGCACACAAAGAGAAGGCCCCCAATCCTCTCCCCTTCAAATTTTTCGTATAAACATTCTAAGATTTTCCTTACCTTATTCTTGTTAATCCTTTCCAAAGGGTAAACGGAAGAATTTTCCTTTCCCCCCTTTACCTCAACTCCAAAGAGCTCCCCTCCCCTTTCTACTACCACATCCACCTCTGAAAACCTGCACCTTAAATTTCTAACCACTATCCTATAACCTAACCTTTTCAGGTGCTCTACCGCTAAGTCCTCGTAGCGCTTCCCCTTCCTCATTAAAGTTGTAAGTTATGGTGGGATAGTCGTTCTTCAAGCCCTTTGCCATGAGTACTTGAAAGAGGTAGTTGGAGGCACAGTAGAAGGATACCGCAGAGCCCACCAAATACAGCTCCCACATCCTGAAAAACTCCTCCCCGTACCTTTCTACAACCCAGTCCCTGTTTTTATAAAAGTTTTTTAGCCAAGCCTTTAAGGTCTTATAGTAGTGCATCCTCCAATTGTCTATGTCTATCAGGGTAAAGCCTAAGGGGAAGGCAGAATAAAGTATTTCCACCAGGGAGGGTATGTATCCACCCGGAAATATGTAAGTCCTTATAAATTTGCTGGGCTTTTCGGGGAGTAGCTTCCCTATGGTGTGGAGGAGGAAGAGGCCACCCTCTTCCATAACCTCTTTTACGGTTTTAAAGAATTTTATAAAGTTTGTCCTTCCCACGTGCTCAAACATTCCAACGGAAACCACCTTGTTAAACTTTTCACCTAATCCCTTTAAGTCCTTATAGTGCATAAGATAAACTTCAACCACATCTTCTAACCCCTCCTCCCTTATCTTCTCCTTTACATAAAGGTATTGGTTTTTAGAAAGGGTTATACCTACCACCTTCTTTAACTTAAACTCCTTTGCGCTTTCTAAAATTATTGAGCCCCAACCACAGCCTATGTCCAAAAGCTTGTCCCCTTCCTCCAACATAAGCTTTTTATAAATTATTTCCCTCTTTTTCTTTTGGGCGGTAAATAGGTCTTCATCACCCCTTTCAAAGAAAGCACAAGAGTATGTAAGGGATTCGTCTAAGAATTTTTTATAAAACTCGTTTCCTAAATCGTAGTGATGCTCTATGTTTTTC
>WFPT01000100.1 GCA_015487365.1 Aquificaceae bacterium | reverse complement strand
TTTTTGAAAAGATTGATTTACCTATTGAGGAGGATATACTCCTTAAATTGCACAGGAGCTTGGAGGATGAAAAGTTAAAGCACCTTTCACAGCTCGTGAGGGAGCTCTCTGAGGAATTTGAAGTGGAGCTAACCTTAAAGAAGGGTGGGAAGGTCCCCCAGGAGCTACTCAGGGTTTGTGAGGAAAAGGGTTGTAGCCTCCTGGCCCTAAATTACAGGAAGGAGAGTAAGCTCTTACCTTTTTTAGGCTCAACCACCACCAAGGTTGTGGAGACCTCACCCTTACCCCTTTTAATCTTTAAGGGATGAGGGAGGTGGGCCTTTACATCCACATCCCCTTTTGTAGGAGCAAATGTCCCTACTGTGACTTTACCTCCACCACCAACATAGAGCCCATCAAAGACTACTTAGAGGCCTTAACCTTAGAACTTAAAGGTTACCTTGGGAGGATTTACATAGACACCCTATACTTTGGGGGTGGAACCCCTTCCCTTTTAAATTTAAGGGACTTGGAAAGAATCCTTAACTTTCTCTACAAAAATTTTAGGGGTAGTTTTAGGGAGATAACCCTTGAAATGAACCCGGAGGACTATAACTTTGAGGAAATAAGGGGGCTTTACGATTTAGGTATAAACAGGGTGAGCCTGGGAGTTCAGAGTTTTAGAGAAGAAGGTTTAAGGTTTTTAGGAAGGGGGCACGACCTAAAATTGGTCTTTAAGAAGTTAAACTACCTCCTAAGAGTTCCCTTTTCCTCTGTAAATATAGACCTAATTTACGGATATCAGAGCTTAGGGGAGCTAAAAGAGGAGCTTAAAGTTTTAAGGGGAATTGAGGTAAATCACGTTTCCTTTTATTTGCTAACTCCCTATGAGGGAACTCCCTTTGAGGGTCTAAAACTGAGCGAGGATTTAATCCATAGGGAGCACCTTTTAATTTCAGAAACTATGAAGGAGTTAGGTTTTGAAAGGTATGAGGTTTCCAACTGGGCCAAGGATGGTAAGTATTGCCTTCACAACTTAAAGTATTGGCTTTTGGAAGAGTATGTGGGGGTAGGGGTTTCCTCCGCAAGCTTTTTTGAAGGCCTTAGGTATAAAAACACCAACTCTTTAAGGGAATACCTTAAAAAGGTAAAGGAAGGTAAGAGTCCAGTCGCCTTTGAGGAAAGACCTGACCTTAAAAGGGAAAGGATTATATTGGGCCTTAGGACCAAGTTTGGGGTAGAAAAAAAACTTTTAAAGCTCCCAGAGTCCTTAAAGGTCTTCTTCAAGGAGGAGGGGAATAGAATATCCTTAAAGGAGGAGCACTACCTCCTTTTAAACGAAATACTTACGGAGCTTATATGATGAAGGTGAGGCTGAGGTTGGGGGATACCAACTCCCTCAAAAAAATTTTAAGGAAAGCCCATTTAAGGACCGTTTGTGAGGAGTCAAGGTGTCCCAACATAGGGGAGTGTTTTAAAAGCTCAACCGCCACCTTCATGATACTGGGTAAGGTTTGCACCAGAAACTGCGCCTTCTGTAATATAAAGAGGGGTAAAAGTGGTTTTTACGACCCACAGGAGCCCAGAAGGATTTTACAAACCGCAAAGCTTTTAGGCCTTAAATACGTGGTAATAACTTCAGTGTCAAGGGATGACTTAAAGGACATGGGAGCAAGCGTATTCGCCGAATGCGTAAGGCTCTTAAAGGAGGAGGGTATTAAAGTAGAAGTTTTGGTTCCCGACTTTAAGGGAAAATGGGAGCACTTGGAAAGGATTTTAAGGGAAGGGCCTGAGGTTTTAAACCACAACTTGGAAACGGTAAAAAGGTTGTATCCCAAGGTAAGGAGGGGAGCCCACTACAAAAGGAGCTTAGAGCTTTTAAAGGTTAGCAAGGAGATAAACCCAAGGGTTTTAACCAAAAGCGCCCTTATTCTAGGCTTTGGTGAGAGTTTAAAGGAAGTCTTTAAAACCTTGGAAGACTTAAAGGAGGTAGGCTGTGACCTAATAACGGTGGGCCAATACTACCAGCCCTCCTTAAAGCACTACCCCGTAAAAAAGTATTACAGCCAGGAGGAGTTTAAGGAAATTGAAAAGTTTGCCAAGGGCTTGGGCTTTAAGGGGGTGGTCGTAGGTCCAAACGTAAGGAGCTCCTACAAGGCCTACGAGGTTTATATTAAAAACTTATGAAGAAGCTTTCTTATTTTTTGGCAGGTTTAAGCCTCCTTTTGGTCTTCCTCTCTTTATACGGTAAGAGGCACAGTTTAAGCCACACTAATGTAAGGGTAGGTCAGAGCCTTCCCAACATAACTCTAAAAACCCTCCAAGGAAAGGAAGTATCCTTAGGTCAGTTCAAGGGAAAAGTGCTCTTAATAAACTTTTGGGCCACCTGGTGCCCCCCTTGTAGGAGGGAGATGCCTTACTTTGAAAAGGTCTATAAAAAGTATAGGAAGGACTTTGTAATTTTGGCAATAGCTACGGATGTAAAGGTTGGTGCGGTTGAAAAGTTTGTAAAAAAGTATGGGATTACCTTCCCCGTGCTCCTTTCCAACGATGAGGTTGAAAGGCTCTTTGGAATTTCGGGCCTACCCGTTTCCTTCCTGGTGGATAAGAAGGGTAGGGTCGTAAAGAAGGTCTTTGGAGAGTATAAGGACCTTGAAAGGGACTTGACTTTTCTCATAAGATAGGTTAAAGTAATTTTTTAGAAAAACCTTTAAGGAGGTAGGGAGATGGCGCACGAACACGCTGTCCATCACGAAACCAGTCCCGCACCAATTTGGGTGGGTTTAGGAGCCCTTTTTGCAACCCTTTCCTTTACGGGCTTCTTCCAGTGGAAGTCCCCTATGCTCGGTTTAATCTTTGGAGGTATTGCCGCTATTCTCCTAATAGTAGGACTTGCTCTGTGGGCGGATGACTTCTTCACCCACGGTAAGGATGAAGGCCACGGGACCACCGCAATAGTCTTCTTCGTCCTTTCAGAGGTCATAATCTTTGGTTCAATGTTTGCCGCCTTTTGGAGAGCTTGGGAGTTTCACTACCACGAGTGGCCAAAGTATGTTGCGGAGATGAACTTCATCATTCCCATCATCCTTACCTTCATACTGTGGGCATCCTCCTTTACGATTTTAAAAGCGGAGCATGCTATTGAAGAAGGAGACAGGTCCTCCTACAACAAGTGGCTCCTGGCAACCTTCATCCTGGGTTTCCTCTTTGTGGTAATCCACGTAAATGAGTGGAGAGAGCTTTGGCACGAAGGCTACACCCTCTCTTCCAACATGTCCGGGACCGCCTTTTACGTTCTAACAGGCTTTCACACCTCCCACGTATTAGTGGGTCTTGTGGGACAACTCTACTTCCTCTGGGTAGGAATAAGGGGACTTATTGACGAAAAGAAGGTAACCGGTGTTAAGGCACTATCCTTCTACTGGCACTTTGTAGATATAGTCTGGCTCTTTGTTGCTACCAACGCATACTTTATCAACTCCATCCCAAGGCTAACCGCTGAGTGATGAGGCTTTTGGGAGTCCTCCTCCTTTTTAGTCTCCTTTTTGGAATAGGTGAAAGTGTCTTGCAGGGAGGAGGCTCCCCCGGTGGTAATGCAGGTTTCTTTGACCCGGAAGTCTTAAAGATAGACGAAAGCAAATATTTAGGTAAGGAGGTCCCTAACATAAACATAGTCTTGGAGAACGGGAAAATCGTAAGGCTCTACCAATTCTTAGGTAAAAAACCTTCCATAATAATCTTTACCTACTACACTTGCAGGGGCTCCTGCCCAGTCCTAAACAGAAACTTTTACGACGCTGTAAAACCTATAGTAAGGGACTGGGGGGAGGACCAATTCAACATCCTTACCCTCTCCTTTGACAAGGACGATACCTTGATGACCTTAAAGAAGTTTAAGGAAAAGCTTGTAGAAGACAAAGGCCCTCTACCCAAAAACTGGCACTTTGCCTTAATGGAAAAGGACCAGATAAAGACCTTTACGGGAGCGGTAGGTTTTAAATTCTTCTATTCAAGGGCGGATAACGGTTTCATCCACCCAAACGTGGTAATCTTCTTAGACAACGACCACAGGCTAACCCGCTATATTTACGGCATAAAACCAAGGGAGAGGGACCTGAGGTTTGCCCTCGTAGATGCCCAAAAGGGTAAGGTAAAGATAACGAGTGTAAATGTCTTAAAGGACCTCCTTACCTCCGCCTTCGTTTGCTACTCCCAGGGAAAGTATGTTATTGACCCCTTCCTAATTACGGGAGCAATAGGTATGCTCCTGTTTTTGGGGGTCTTATTTAACGCCTTCTTCTTGTATGGTAGAATATATGGTAAGAAAAAATTAGAGGAGGTGAGAGGCCATGGCTAGGCTACTAATTTTGTTCTACGCTTTACTTTTGGCAGGTCTTTGGTGGTGGATGGGAACCGCCATTGTTGATGTTTATCAGAGAGCAAAGGAAGTAGGAGCGGAGCCTGGAACCACCTGGGCATGGGCTGTGGATACTTGGTATAAGGTGGCAATCCTTTACGGTCTCATAGTAGCTTTGCCCTTTGTAATCTTTACCCTGACTCAGAAGGAAGAGGGTAAAGGGGAGCACTCAGGAAGGCCTTGGGGAAGGTTGGATGTTGGACTTTTGTCCGTATGGGCCTTTGTAATCTTGGTCGGAGACGTATTCTTGGACTTTGTATCCACCAAGGCCTTTGAAGTGGAAACGGAAATTCCCGAAAACGCCTTAGAAATTGAGGTAATAGGCTCCATGTGGATGTGGCAGTTTAAATACCCAAACGGAAAATTTACCATGGCATACTGTCCAATACCTGACCCCTCCCAAACTCCCGGTAAAGGTTGTGAGTTTTCACCCGGAGCGGACGGATTTTACGTTCCCGCGGGAGTTCCCGTAAAGCTAAAAATGCACTCCTTGGACGTAATCCACTCCTTCTTTATATGGCCACCCGTTTCAAAAACCCAAGACCTTTATCCGGGAAGGATTACCTACCAGTGGTTTAAGATTGACAAACCCGGAGACTACTGGGTCTCTTGCAGGGAATACTGCGGAAGTGGGCATGCCTTTATGAGGGCAAAAATCCACGTCCTATCCAAAGAGGAGTGGGAAAAGTGGTATGGAGGAGGACCTACCACCTTCAACGGAGTTGACAAACCCAACGGAGTTGCTTATAATAATATTAATAAAAACTAATATGGGAGGTGTTAGCCATGGCGGAACTTAGAGTTCCCTACTATGGGGCAAGCCTTAAGGAGTGGATTTTTACCACCGACCACAAAAAGATTGGCATCCTCTACTACGTTACCTCCTTTATAGGTTTCCTCCTTGGTGGTATCTTCGCCCTCCTCATGAGGCTTGAGCTGACCAACCCCGGATTGCAGTTTATGTCCGCTTCCACCTACAACTACCTTCTAACAGGCCACGGAGTTTTAATGCTCCTTTGGTGGGCAATAGGTGCTCCCACCGGAGGTTTTGGTAACTTCCTCCTACCCCTTCAAGTAGGTGCAAGGGACGTAGCCTTCCCAAGACTTAACGCCCTCTCCTGGTGGGCCTTCTTTGGAGCAACCGTCTTAGCACTCCTTACCTTCATACCTTCCAACCAAATAAGGATGATGTGGACCGGCTACCCCCCCTACGCCCTAAACGACGACGCTGGGAACCTTGCCATTTACGTATTCGTAATTCACATCTTGGGAGTTTCTTCTATAGCGGGTGCGGTTAATTTCCTAACCACCGTAATCAGGATGAGGGCTAAGGGAGTAACCTACTGGAAACTACCCCTCTTTACCCACTCCATTATTGCCGCAAACGTAATTCAGCTCCTCGGAGTTCCCTCTTTGGCGGGTGCGGTCACTATGGACCTCCTTGACAAATACCTTGGGACCAAATTCTTTGACCCAACCGCAGGTGGTGACCCCTTACTCTACCAACACGTCTTCTGGTTCTACTCCCATCCAGCGGTTTATGTAATGTTAGTTCCACCCGTTGCCCTTGCGGGTGAAACCCTTGCCACTATGGCCAAAAACAGGTTCTTCGGATACAAAGCATACATAATAGCGCTGTGGGGTATAGTAGGTTTAGGCTTTATAGTCTGGGTCCATCACATGTTCGTTACCGCCGCAGCGGACTGGATAAAGGTAATAATGTCCATAACCACTATGCTCATAACCATCCCCGTCGGTGTAATAGTAATGAGCACCGCTTGGACCCTCTTTAAGGGTGC
>WFPT01000099.1 GCA_015487365.1 Aquificaceae bacterium | reverse complement strand
CCACCTCCCGCTCCTCCACCTCCACCCGCGTAGGCACTCAGGACGGATAGATAATAGGTTGCGTTCTGGGTGTTAGAAACTGGTTGATAGCTATCCCTTACGCAAACGGTGAAGTTAAAGGTTCCCGTTTGGGTTGGAGTTCCACTTATGGTTAGGGGAGCGGAGCAAACCACATTAGGTGTGCAGGTAGCAGACGGTGTTATAGGTGTCCCTCCACAGGATAGGGTAACCCCCGCGGGAAGGCTTCCCCCTACTCCAACGCTGTAAGAGGGAAGGCCACCCATTATGCTTATAAGGGCCCCATAACTTGTATTTACCGTCGCATAAGGTAAGCTTCCACCCGGAGGACTTAGGGTAATCCTGTATTCGTCCCTACAATTGGCATTAACTTTTAGGTCGTTCAAGGTAGCGTAAAGGATTTGGTCATCGTACTTTTCCCTCCTATTTACGTCCCCAGGGTAGTTGTCCGTTATGGAGCCCTTGTAAGGGACGATTAAAGTAAGGGGCACTGAGGCATTCCCACTCCCGTGGGTCTGATTGTTCCTGTTCCTACCCGGGGATATTAGAACCAGGGCAACGTTGTTTATACTCCTGTTTTGGGTGCAGGTTTGATTTAGGCATTCCACCACCGTTATGTTGGTTTGGAAGTTAGGTGGGGCCTTACATATGTCCTGATTGGCCAAGTTGGGGTCGTAGATGTAGTAAAGGGGGTTTCCGTACGCATCCTTTAAATACTTTACCCCACTGGTGTTAAGGGAGGTGGGTATTGTCCTGTTGTTGATGGCGTATGCATAAAGGTCCTGTAAGTTTGCTTTTAGTCTGTCTAAGTTTGCCCTCGCCTTAACCTTACCCAAAAGGGGAAGCAAAACGCTAACCCCTATCCCCACCAAAATACCTAATATTACTAACGCTATGGCAAGCTCCACCAAGGTAAATCCCTTTCTTACCCTCATGGCTCTTATAAATATATAGGGTTAAGGGGCAAAATTTATAAAATTTTCGTTAAAAATTCTTAGAGCAAAGGTCTTCAACGGGACACCTGTAACACTTTGGTCTTTGGGGAAGGCAAACCCTCTGACCTAAACCTACCAAAAGCCTGTTAAGTTTTGCCCTATACTCCTTTGGTATTACCCTCATAAGCTCCTTTTCGGTCTCTTCAAAGCTCCTGGTCTTTACCAAACCGAGCCTGTTGCTTATCCTATGAACGTGAGTATCTACACATACTACGGGCTCCCCGAAGGCGTTGGACAGAACCAAGTTTGCTACCTTCCTCCCCACACCCCTTAACTTTAAAAGCTCATTTAAATCTTTGGGAACTTCACCTCCGTAGTCCCTTAGTAGCCTTATACAGACCTCCTTTAAGGCTTTTGCCTTTTGATTGTAAAAGCCAACCGGTTTTATGAGCTCCCTAAGTTTTTCCTCCTCCACCCTTACAAAGTCTTCTGGCGTCTTTAAGAGGCTAAAAAGCCTTCTGCAAACTTTTAAGGTTATCTCATCCTTGGTCCTCGTGGATAATATACCGCAGATAAGGGTCCTAAAAGGCTCACCCTTGTAGTTTTCCCTTTCAAGGTAATAGACGGGGGGCTTTTCCCTCTCGTAAAAGCTTGTTAGCCTCCTAAAAAACTCCTTAAAGTCTATTTTTTGTCCCCTTTTGGCTTTTCCCTTTTAACTTCCTCTAAGCTCTTTTTTGCCCCTTCCAGGGCCCCCTCCACCACGCTTGCACTCGTCCTGACTACAAAGAGCCCAAAATCCACCACCTTGTTAAGGGCGTCCTTTAAAAGGGTTGGCTTTTTTTCTACTTCCAGCTTCTTTGTAAGGTTTTCAACCCTTTGCCTTAACTCCTTTAAAAATTCCCCACCCCTTTCCTCCTCAAACCTTTTAGAAAGCTCATCCACCCTCTTCTTTAACTCTTCTACCTCCTTCTTTAATTCCTCCACCTCAGACCTTCTTTCCTTTTCCGCCATCTCACTTAATAAATATATTCCTTTAAGCTCCCAATCAGCTCCTCCTTCTTCAAAAATAGGGCCCTTTTCCCCAGGGTAAAACCCGCAAAGGCCCTTAAAAGGAATTCATCTACAAGGTAGCCACCTTTGTTCCTTTCAAGGAGCTTTATTACCTTCCTTGCCTCAGACCTTGCCTTAACTCCACTAAGTCCCCTATCCTCTAAGAGTATTTCCGTTAGCTCCCCCTCTAAGTCCATATCCTTTAAGAGCTCCAAAAGCTTTTCAACTTTTTCACCCAAGGTGGGTGGCTTTATGGAATTTTTGTAAAGGAGCCTCTTTAAAAGGTTTGCCCTTATGTGCCCTATTCCCTTTATTCCACCAAGGGCTGAATAGTCCAAGGTGAGCCCATACTTTAAAGAGTGGGCCAGTTTTAGAATCTGGGCCTTATTTAAGCTTATCAGGTTGTGCCTTACTAAATTTAGAAGGTTTAGCATCAGGTGGTTTATGTCCGAGTTGAGTTGGGAAAACTCGCCGGGAACGTGGTTTATATTTTTGTATTTAAAGGTTAAACCTTCCAAATAAAACAAAAATTCGTCCGTTCCGTCTTCAAAGCAGGGCCTACCGCAGGGGGAGAGCTTGGCTACTATGTAATCGTAATCTCCGTCAAAGCCTTCCATATCCTTTATAAAGTAAAAGAGGGAGTTAAACTTTTTGGTAAATAGGAGGGGCCTTATTGCTATTGTAAGCTCTAAGTTTAACTCTATCCTCCTTAAAAACTCTTCAAGGTTGTTGGGAGGGATGTTGGTTTTTACGCAGAATTCCCCCTTTTTAGTCAGTTTATAGTCCTTTAAAAATCCCCTCTCCTCCAACTCCTCCAACTTTTCTTTAATAAGGTAATCGGGTAAGTCTTTAAAGGTGTAAGTATTTTTTAAAAATTCCTTAAAGCCTCTCCCTTCATAAAGTATTCCCACCAAAATCATAAGCTCTAAGTTCCTCCTGCTCCTTTCCTCTATGCCGTATTTTAGGTCCTTAATTAGCTCCCTCAACTTTTGGGTCTTCACTCCGTAGGCTACCAAGTATGAAACACCTTCATCTCTTATTCCAAACCTCCCCGCCCTACCCTCCATCTGGATTATGTCTATAACCCTTGGCATTATTACCCATTCCCTCTCCATTCTGTCGTAAAAGGAGTTTATGAGGATTATTACACAGTCCGCGGGTAAATTTACACCGTAGGCCAAGGTTTGGGTTGCCAAGAGGATGGGTAGCTTCCCCTCCCTAAAAAGTTTTTCTATTTTAATCCTCTCTTCTTTGGGAACGTCCGCGTTATGGAAGGCTATCTCACACTCTTGTCTCTCTTCCCTTTGGAAGGGTAGAGTTTCATTCACTATACCTATTTTTTCTCTGTTTGCCAGCTCCAAGGCTTTCCAACCTATATTCTTTTTGGGAACGAAGACCAAGTAGTTCCTATCCCTCTCCCTTAAATCAAAGATGAGCCTTAGTAGTTTGTTGGCTACTGTGGTGTCCCTCCTTTTGTCCTCGGTTTCCGTAAAGGGCTCAAAGTCTTTAAGGCTTAAAAATTTCCTCTTTAAGGGGACGGGCCTCCAAGAGCTTTCCAGGTAAAAGCTCGCTCTAAGGAAGCGCGCTATTTTTGGAGCATCGGGTAAGGTTGCCGAAAGTCCTAAGAGGGGGCAACCCTTCTTTAAAAGGTGTGCTATCAGCTCCTCCAAAATTACCCCCCTTTCGGTAAAAAGGTGATGAACCTCGTCTATAACCACCCCACCCAATCTTTCCGTCCAAGGGCTTTTGTTCCTCAAACTGAGGGCCAAGCTTTCATAGGTTGCCACCACCACATCACTTCTTATTTCCTTAAAAACTTCAAGGACGTCCCCAGACCTTAACTCAACCTTCCTTTTAAAGAGCTCCCTCAGCTCTTTCGCCTTTTCCAGGACCAGGGAGCGGGTGGGTGCGGTTAAAACCTTTACACCCTTTAAGTCCTTTAAAAAGAGGTATGCTATCAGGCTCTTACCCGAGGAAGTGGGTGAAGAGATTAGGGCGTTCCCCCCTTTGTAGTAGCGGTAAAAGGTGCTCTGAATGGGGTTTAAGAGTTTATAGGGTATGTTTTCATCTACCTCCTTCGCCCTTAAAACCTCTTCCCCCTTTAGGCTTCCGTTAAGCCTTATTAAGGCTTTCCCCGAGGGTGGATTTAACGAAAAGTAAGAATCCTTTAAGACCTCAACCTTTACCATTAACTGAGCTCCTCTAAGATTTTCCTGAGCTCCTCATCCCTTATTGATTTTACATCAAGCCTTACCTCCTCCCTAACTTCCTTAATCAGTGGCAAAAGACTTACGAACTTCCTGTATTCCCTCGGATATGCCCTCAGGTGCTCCTCTATCAGCTTTAAGATTTTCCCCTCGGGTAGGCCCAAGGCTTTTAACCTTTTAAGGACGAGCCTATCCTTTTCGCTCAAATAATCAACTCCCCTAAGCTTCCTTATGGCCTCTTCAAGTCCCATAACTTTTTAATTTATTCTGTCCAAAATTTGAACAAATTGGGGTCAAAGGCCTAAGGGAAAAGTTGGCACGCAACTTGCACTATTAAATTTTGCCATGGTTAGGGATTGGGAAGTGGTAAGGGAAAAGGTAGATGAGTATAGAAGGGGACTCTTGGACGAGGCCCAGTTTAAAAAGTTTAGGCTTTCTTACGGCATATACGGACAGAGGCAGAAGGGCTTTCACATGGTTAGGATAAAGCTACCCGCAGGGGACATAAGCTGGGAGCAGATGCTTAAAGTCTGTGAGGTTTCCGAGAGGTTTTCAAACGGGGTAATACATGTTACCACCAGACAGGATATCCAGCTCCACTGGGTTAGGTTGGAGGACGTTCCGGAGGTCTTAAAGGAGTTAAACTCGGTGGGCCTATCTACCAAGGAAGCCTGCGGTGATACGGTAAGGAACATTACCGCCTGCTTTTTAAGCTCCTACTGCCCTAAGGAGCTCTTTGAAGTTAGCACCTTCGCAAAGTTTTTAAGGGAAAGGCTAACGGGGGTTTATAACCTCCCAAGGAAGTTTAAAATAGCCCTTTCTGGTTGTGAAGAGGACTGCTCCTACGTAAGGTTTCATGATATTGGACTCTTAGCCCAGAGGAGGAACGGTAGCTTGGGCTTTAAGGTCTTCGTCGGGGGAGGTTTGGGGGATACCCCTATGAAGGGTAAGGAGCTCTTTTCCTTCCTAAAAGTGGAGGAGGTTTTGGCCCTCTGCCACTCCGTATTAAAGGTCTTTGAAGAGAGGGGGGATAGGGAAAGGAAGAGGAGGAACAGACTAAAATTTTTAATTGAAAAGTTAGGGTTTGAAGAATTTAAAGAACTATTTTGGCAAAAATTTGAAAAATATAGAAAAATTTATAAAGATTTTCCACAAGTTTT
>WFPT01000098.1 GCA_015487365.1 Aquificaceae bacterium | reverse complement strand
GGTTTAGGTTCTTTACTATGGAGTTAATCTGCCTTCTATTTTCCAATATGAGGCCCCTTACCTCCCTAACAAGTAAAGATACCTCTGAAAATAGCTCATCCATACTGGAAACGGATTTGTTGGAAGTTATAACTCCCTCTAAAACTCCATACTGGGGCTCTCCGGGATAGATGTATAGGTATTTATCTCCCATAAGGCCTAAGGTCCTTACCTCAACCCTTGCGTTTTTATAAAGCTTTACATCTTCGTCCAGAAGGACCAAAACCTTAACCCTATTACCCTCCAAGGAAACTTCCTCAACCCTACCCTTCTTTATACCTAAAACCCTAACTTCCGAGCCCTTGGAAAGGCCTCCCGCCTCTTTTAGATACACTATTAACCTTTTTTTCTTTGCCTTAAAGAAGGGGATTTCCGAAAAGGTTAGGACTACGAAGGCAAAGGAAAGGGCACTTAAAATTACCAAGGCCCCTACCTTGACGTATAGGTTCATATACCTTAAATTATACTTTCATGGCAAAAAGGATTAGGTATTTGGACAGAAACCAAGAACCAACCCTAAAACCCAAGGAAAGAATTAAGACCTTCAAGGAATACCAACTGGGATTTTCTCCTAACTTAGCCCTTGATGAAGCAGACAGGTGCCTATTTTGTAAGGATGCCCACAAGAGGTGCATAAAGGGTTGTCCCATAAACATAGACATACCTTCCTTTATAAGGAAAATAAAGGAGGGGGACATCCTTGGAGCCTACGAGGTGATTACCCAGACCAATCCCTTTCCCTCCATCTGTGGTAGGGTCTGCCCTCAGGACAAACAGTGTGAGGGTAGCTGTATCCTCTACTACGATACGGTAAGGGATAAAAAAAATAAGGGATTACCCGTTGCAATAGGTAGCTTGGAAAGGTTTGTGGGGGATGTGGTAAGGCTCTTAGGAATAGAGGTTTTACCAAAGGTTAAAGAAAAGAACGGTAAAAGGGTTGCTCTGGTAGGTTCAGGTCCTTCTTCCTTGGCCTGTGCTTATGAACTACTTTTGAGGGGTTATGAAACCCACATATACGAGGCCTTACCCTTTGCGGGAGGGGTTATGGCCTACGGAATACCCTCTCCAAGGCTAAGCAAGGAGATAATAGAGTGGGAGGTGGAAAGGCTGAAAAAGATGGGGGCAAAGTTTTTCTTTGGGGTATTGGTGGGAAGGAGCGTATCCTTTAAGGAGCTCTTAGAAAAATACGATGCCCTATTTTTGGGAGTGGGTGCTGGGAGGGGAAAGCTGGGTTTTAAGGGGGACCACTTAAAGGGTGTTTATTCAGCAATAGAGGTATTACAGAGGGTAAACAGCTTTGGTAAGGGTATAGATTTAGGTAAAAGGGTTTGCATAGTGGGAGGGGGATTTACCGCGGTAGATTGTGCCATAGTTTGTCTTAGGCTTGGCCTTGAAACCCACATAGTTTATAGGAGGACCAAGGAGTTTTCTTCTGCAAGGGCAGTGGAATGGGAGCACTTGCAAGAGGATGGGGCAATTATGCACTTTCTGACCCAACCCGTTGAAATTTTAGGGGAAAACGGGAGGGTAAAGGCCTTAAAATGTATAAAGATGGAATTAAAGGGAAGGGACGAAAGCGGAAGGCCAAAGCCCGTTCCCGTGGAAAACTCAGAGCACCTTATAGAGTGTGATAGTGTAATCTTTGCCATCGGGCAGGAGGCAAATCCCTTGGTCTTTGAGGAATTGGACTTGGAAAGGAACAAATGGGGACTGATTAAGGTAAATGAAAGGTTTCAAACTTCCATACCAAAAGTCTTTGCGGGAGGGGATGCCATAAGGGGAGGTGGGACCGTTGCAAAGAGTATATCAGACGGCAGGAAGGCTGGAAAATTTATAGATGAATTCCTAAAAAATGGCTAAAAAAGTTGGAATAATAAGCTTAGGCTGTCCAAAAAACTTGGTGGAAACTGAGAACCTACTACCCTCTTTAAAGAGACTATACACCCAAGACCTAAGGGAGGCCCAAGTGGTAATAATAAACACCTGTGGCTTTATTGAAAGTGCAAAGTTAGAGAGTATAGAAAAGGCCTTTGAAATGCTTGAAAGGGGAAAGGAGGTAATCTTAACGGGTTGTTTGGTCCAAAGGTATGAAAGGGAGTTAAAGGAGGAGTTTAAAGAGGTTTTGGTCTTCAAGAGCAAGGAAGAGCTTTTAAAATACTTGGGCTTAAAAGATTTAGGGGGGAGGGAAATAACCACACCAAAGTCCTACGCATACCTGAAAATAGGGGAAGGATGCAGTAGGAGGTGCTCCTTTTGTGCCATACCAAACTTTAAAGGAAAACACCGTTCAAGGAAAATGGAAGAGATAGTGGAGGAAGCAAAGCTTTTGTTTGACTTAGGCTATAAGGAGGTGGTCTTGGTCTCTCAGGATACCACCTTTTACGGGAAGGACCTTTATGGAGACTTTAAGCTTTACGACCTTGTAAAGGAAGTATGTAAATTGGGCTTTTACAGGGTAAGGCTCCTCTACCTATACCCAACGGAAGTCCCAAGAATACTTAAAGCCTTTAAAGAGTTTGAAAACTTGGTTCCCTACTTTGACATTCCCATTCAACACATCTCCGATAAAATCTTAAAGAGTATGAGGAGGGGTTATGATGAAAGTTTTATAAGGAAGCTCTTTGAAAGGATATTAAAGGAAGTAGAAGGTGCAACCATAAGGTCTTCCCTTATTGTAGGCTATCCCTCTGAAACGGAAGGGGACTTTAAAAAGCTTTTAAAGTTTATGGACGAAAAATACGTAAGGTATTGGGGGATATTTAAGTATTCAAGGGAGGAGGGAACTCATGCATACTCCTTAAAGGGGCAAATTCCTAAAAAGGTAAAGGAGGAAAGGGAGGCTATACTTATAGAAAAAGCTCAAAGGATTTTGGAAGAGTTTAACTCAAAGGAGGTTGGTAAAGAGTATGAAGTCTTAATAGACCAAGTTAAGGGGGATGAAATTTACGCAAGGACACCTTTTAGTGCCCCTGAAATTGACACCTTGGTGCAAGTTCAGACCAAGAGGAGTTTAAGGGTGGGGGAAGTGGTAAAGGTTAAAATAACGGGAGTTTTAGGGGGAGACCTAATAGGCGTATGTTAGTTTTATTTTGGAACAGGGGTAAGGTCTTTGGCCTTAGACTAAAAGGTAAAGGTCATAAACTAACCTTCCTGAACAAAGTAGAAGGCTTTATGGAAGAGGAAACATACCTTTGTATAAATCACTACGATTACTTTAACGAGGAGTTGGAAATACCTCCCGTAAAGAAGGAAAACGTAAGGGAGCTCCTCCTAAAAAAAGAGCTAATACAGAGGCTTGGAATAAGCTCGGACGTAGTTATAACCTACGGGAAGGTCTCCGAGGAGGAGGAAAAGTATGAGGTTTATGGGTTAGGGAGGGACTTTTTTGAAAGTGTAATAGAAGGTGCCAAGAGGGAATTCCTTCAAAGGATTACCCTAAGCCTCTTTGCCCTCGGTGGTCTTGGGGAGCTCTTTAAGGGAAAGAGCATCCTCCTTTGCTACCTGGGCTTTGGAAACTTAATTTTAAGCTTTTACAACAAGGGTAGGATAGACTTTGTGAGGGGCTTTTACTTAGAAAGTGCGGAGGAAAGCTTTTTAAGGGAGGTTGTTGGAACATCCGTTGGATACCTCCTGGACAGGAGGGGGAGGAGCTTTGACGGAGTGGTCTTAGGG
>WFPT01000097.1 GCA_015487365.1 Aquificaceae bacterium | reverse complement strand
GGTTTTTACGAGGCAAAGAGGAGAGCTGTTCCCCTAATCCTTTCAGGTGGCAGTGCGACGGGAATACTACCGGAAGTTAAGGTAATGCTGAAAGTCTTACAAAAGCTGGGTTTTCCGAGGGAAAGGCTAATCCTTGAAGGGGAAAGTAGGGATACCTGGGAAAATGCAAGGAAAACGAAAAAAATAATAGAAAGGGAAGGCTTTAAAAGGGTTTTACTGGTAACCTCCGCCTACCATATGAGGAGGGCCCTTATGACCTTTAAAGCCCTTGGACTTAAAGTATTCCCCTGCCCCACCGACTTTAAGTATGAGGGAAACTATACCCTCTACGACCTCTTCCCAAACCACGGAAACTTTTACGATTCGGTCAAGGCTATCAGAGAATACTTGGGCCTCCTCTACTACCACCTCCTTTTGAAGGAAAAGGGCTTATAATTTTTGTTTATGGGAGGTTTAAACCTAAAAAAGGCCCTAAAAAGGGAAAAGGTAATAAGGAGGAAGGTTGAGCTACTACCGGAGGAGCTATCCATACCACCCGAGCTCGGTAGAATAAAGGATAAAGTAAAGGTGGAGTTTCAGATAACTAAGGAGGGGGGTAAATACCTTTTAAGGGCTAAGATGGAGGGTAGCATAATCTTAGAATGTAGTAGGTGCTTAAAGCTTTACGAGGAGGACCTTTCCCAGAACTTTGAAGTAATCTTAGAAAGCTACTCTGATTTAGGTGAGGAAGTTAGGCTATCCCTAAGGGACCTAAACGTGTCCTTTTACCAGGACGAAGAATCCGTTCCAATAGAGGACTACATAAGGGAGCAGATAATTTTAAGCGTCCCCCTAAAACCCCTCTGCTCCTACGATTGCAAGGGCCTAACGGAAGATGCGTAGGAAGGTTTTAATCTATCCCGCAAAGATTTTAAAGGAAAAAACCAAGGAGGTAAAGGAAATAAACGGAAAAATAGTGGAGCTAATAAGGGACATGTATGAAACTATGGAGGAGGAAGAGGGTGTAGGGCTGGCCTGCAACCAGATAGGGGTCCCTTTGAGCATTATGGTGATGGATACCACAAAGAGGGAAAACTCACCCTCCCTACGCCTTACCCTAATAAACCCAAAGCTCGTTGAGGGGAGGGGGGAGCTCCTATCCAAGGAGGGCTGCCTCTCCTTCCCCGGTCTAAGCGTTGAAGTAAAGAGGTTTGAGGAGGTTTTCGTAAAGGGTATTAACGAGGAGGGGAAGGAGGTAGAGCTTGAATTAAAAGGTTTTCCCGCAGTAGTCTTCCAGCACGAATACGACCACCTAAACGGTATAACCTTTATAGACCGTTTGGAGGGTATAAGGAGGAGGATTGCCCTTGAAAGGTTTAGAAAACTTAAAGTTAAGGGGAAGAAGGGACGAGGAGATAGTTGAAAAGGTCTTAAAGGGGGAGAGGATAGACGAAGGGGAGGCCCTTTACCTTTACAGCAGGGACTTAACCTTCGTAGGGGCACTTGCAGAATTTATAAATTTTAAGAAGAACCAAAACTACGCATACTTTATAGTTAATAGACAGATAAATCCCACCAACATCTGTATATACGGTTGCACCTTCTGCTCCTTCGGGGTAAAGGCCTCAGATAGTAGAGCCTACGAGCTTAGTTTAACGGAGATTTTAAAGAAGGTTGAAGACAGTTACAAAAACGGGGCAAAGGAAGTTCATATAGTGGGAGGGGTGCCCCCCCACTGGAAGTACGATGATTACATAAACTTAATAAGGAGGATAAAGGAGGAGTTCCCCCAGATACTGATAAAGGCATACACCGCGGTGGAGATAAAGTATATGGCCCAGATTTCCAAAAAAAGTTATGAAGAAGTTTTAAGGGACTTAAAAGAAGCGGGAGTCTGTGCCTTACCGGGAGGGGGGGCGGAGATTTTCTCAGAGAGGGTAAGGAGGATAATAGCTCCTTACAAGGCCTCTGGGGAAGAGTACCTCCAAATCCACGAAGTTGCCCACAAACTGGGAATACCAACCAACGCCACCATGCTCTACGGGCACGTGGAAACCTTGGAGGAGAGGATAGAGCATTTAAAACTTTTAAGGGAATTGCAGGACAGGACTGGTGGCTTTCAGGTCTTCATACCCTTGGCCTACTGGCCCTACAACAACCGACTGGGAGGGGAGAGGACCTCACCCGTTGATGACTTAAAGACCGTAGCAATAGCGAGGATATACCTTGACAACTTCAAGCACGTAAAGGCCTACTGGATAACTTTGGGGGAGAGGATAGCAACTTTGGCCCTAAACTTTGGAGCGGACGACTTGGACGGAACTATTGAGGAGGAGAAGATAGTCCATAGTGCTGGAACTAAGTCCGCGGTAAGGCAGGCCAAGGAAAGGCTGATTAGGATGATTAGGGAGGCGGGTAAAATTCCCGTAGAGAGGGATACCTTCTACAACCCCTTAAAGGTATGGGAAGGGTAGTGGTAGTCCCCGCAAGGCTAAAATCAACCCGCCTCAAAGAAAAACCCCTATACCCCATAAAGGGTAAGCCCCTGATAAGGTGGGTCCTGGAAAACCTCTTAAAGTGCAAAGAAAAGGTAATCCTTGCAACCGACAGTCAGAGGATAAAGGAAGCGGTGGAAGACTTACCCGTTGAGGTGGTTTTAACACCAAGGGAGTTACCCTCTGGAACGGACAGGGTATATTGGGCGATTAAAGGTAAAGACTACTCCCAGATTATAAACTTTCAGGGGGATGAGATATTCTGCTATTGTGAGGACTTAAAGAGGCTTTTTGACGCCTTAAAGGAGAGTGAGGTGGCAACCCTTGCAAGGAAGGATGAAAACTTTAAGGACCCCAACAAGGTTAAGGTAGTCTTAGACTCAAAGGGTTATGCCCTCTACTTTTCAAGGAGCCCCATACCCCATTTTAGGAACAAAATTAGCTCCCAATACCCCCTAATACACGTAGGCATTTACGCTTTCAGGTATGAAGCCCTAAAAAATTTTGTGAGTTTAAAGCCTTCTGAGCTGGAAAGGATAGAGGGCTTGGAGCAACTGAGGCTCTTAGAGAATAACTTAAAGGTTAAGGTCCTCCTTACCAAAAACCTCTACTTTGGAATAGACACGCAGGAGGACGTAAGGGAAGTTTTAAAATGGTTGTAGC
>WFPT01000096.1 GCA_015487365.1 Aquificaceae bacterium | reverse complement strand
GGGCGGATATACCGTGAGCTCCACCGAGTTTAAAGACCTTATCCACCTTAGCTATGAAGCAGGCGCACAGGACTTCCTTGGTGGGCCTTGGACAGAGGACTACTACCTCCTCTACCCCCGCTAACTTTGCGGGAATCACACTCATCAAAACCGTTGAGGGGTAACTGGCCTTTCCACCCGGAACGTAAATCCCGACCCTCTTTAAGGGTAAAACTCTCTGAGCTAAAACTATACCCTCTTCTACCAAAAAGAAGGATTCTAACCTCTGCCTTTTGTGAAACTCCTCTATCCTACCCTTTGCAAACTTTAAGGCCCTTTTTACCTCTTCCTCCGTTTCCTCGTAGGCCCTCCTTAATTCCTCAGGACTTACCTGGTAAAACTCCTCCCCGTCAAAGACCTTTGAATACTCCTTTAAGGCCCTATCCCCTTCTTCCCTCACCCTCTCAACGATTTCCTTTACTTTGGGAAGGTATTCCTCTTCTAATAAAAATCCCCTGTTTAGGATTTTCCTTAGCCTTTGACTTTCTTTAAACTCCCTTGACCTTAAATCTTCTACCTGCAACCAAAAGGCTCCGGGGGCGGGACTCGAACCCGCAACCTGGCGGTTAACAGCCGCCCGCTCTGCCAGTTGAGCTACCCCGGATTAACCTTATATTTTATCAGAATTTAAGTCCAAGCCTCCTACACTCGTCCGCAAAGGCCTTTATCTTACCGTGATACTTAAAACCGCCCCTGTCAAAGACAACTTTTTCTATACCCTTTTCCTTGGCCCTCTCCACCAGAAGTTGGGCCACCCTCTTTGCGTGCTCTATGGACTTACCCGGCTCACCAAACCTCCGCCTGTATTCCCTGTCCAGGGTTGAAGCGGAGACCAAGGTATGACCCTTTGTATCGTCTATGATTTGAGCGTAAAAGTGCTTTAAGGACCTATAAACGCAAAGCCTTGGCCTTTCGGGGGTTCCAAAGACCTTCTTCCTTATCCTCTTGTGTCTCCTAAGTCTCCTCTCCCTCCTCGTTTTGAGTTTGGCCATAGGTTTTTATTTTACCAAAGCCCGTATTATAATTCCAATTGGGATGATAAAAAGGTATAGCACAAAAGAAATGGAATGGGTTTGGTCCGAGCTTAACAGGTTTTCCAAGATGTTGGAGGTGGAGCTTGCGGTCCTAAGGGCACAGGAGGAGCTGGGTATAGTTCCAAGGGGGACCTATGAAATTTTAAAAAGGAGGCTTTACGTGGATGAAGGGGTTTTAAGGAAGATTAAGGAAAGGGAAAGAACCTTTAAGCACGACGTCCTAAGCTTTGTCTCCGTTTTAGAAGAGATGGGAGGGGAGGAGGGAAAGTATATACACTTTGGTTTAACCTCCTCGGACGTTTTGGACACAGCCCTTGCCTTACAGTTGGTGGAAGGCCTAAACCTACTCTTGGAGGAGTTAAAGGAGGTCTTAAAGCTCTTAAAGGAAAAGGCCTTTAAATACAAAGAGACGATTATGATGGGGAGGACCCACGGCGTTCATGCGGAGCCCATAACCTTTGGGCTGAAACTCCTATCCTGGTATTGGGAGCTGAGAAGGTGTGAGGGTAGGTTAAAGGTTGCAAGGGAGGTGGCAAGTTATGGTAAGATTTCCTCAGCGGTGGGAACTTACTCAAACGTCCCCCCGGAGGTGGAAGAGAGGGCCCTTAAAATTTTGGGACTAAAAAGGGAAGGGGTTTCAACCCAGATAGTCCCAAGGGACAGACACGCCTTTTTAATCTTAAACCTCTCCCTCTTGGGCTCATCCTTGGAAAGGTTTGCATTAGAAATAAGGCACCTGCAAAGGACGGAAGTTTTAGAAGTTTTGGAGCCCTTCACAGAAGGTCAGAGGGGCTCCTCCGCCATGCCCCACAAGAAGAACCCAATACTTTCTGAAAGGATATGTGGTCTTTCAAGGCTTTTAAGGAGCTACTCCATACCCGCCATGGAAAACGTAGCCCTATGGCACGAAAGGGACATATCCCACTCCTCCGTAGAAAGGGTCATCTTCCCCGACGCCTTCATACTCTCCCATTACCTCTTAAAACTCTTTAAGTTCATCTTGGAGGGAATGAGGGTGAATGAGGATAGGATGAGGGAAAACTTTAAGTTTTCAAAGAATTTATTCTTTTCCTCCAAGCTCCTCTTAAAGCTTATAGAGAGGGGTTACAGTAGGGACGAAGCTTACGACTTAGTTCAAAGGGTGGCCTTAAAGACTTGGGAGGAAGGTAGGGACTTTTTAGAGGAAGTTAAAAGGGAGGGCCTTTTGGACGAAAAGACCTTAAAGGAGCTAACCTTAGAAAGCTTTTTAAAGAACAAGGACCAAATCTTTAACAGGTTTAGGGGGAGGTGCTTCCTCTTTAAGGAAATACCTTTGGAAAAACTTAGGGGAGCTTTCCTCTTGGAGGAGGTGAGCCTGGAAGGTTTAAGGGGAGAGGAGATTCTCTGCGGGGATGAGGAACTTTTAAGGGAGGTTGAAGAAAAGCTTAAAGTTAAAGTAAAGCTTTACAAAAGGGAAATTAGCTTAGAGCCTGAGGACCAAGTCCTAATTTACAGGGGGGGTAGAATTTTTAAAGTCCTTATGCTAACATAGTTAGGGGATGGATTACTTAGGGTT
>WFPT01000095.1 GCA_015487365.1 Aquificaceae bacterium | reverse complement strand
TGCCTCTTCTGCCAGAGGGAGAGGGAGAGGGAATTCTGGGTTAAGGGTCATTGGGTTTGGACGGATAGGGACCCATCCGTTGAGGAAATTATAAGGAAAATTGGGGAGCCTAAGAGGTATAAAGAAGTCGTCTTCTGTGGATACGGTGAGCCCACTTTAAGGTTTTCCGCCTTAAAAGAGGTGGCCAAGTGGGTAAAGGAGAGGGGAGGAAGGGTAAGGGTAGATACCAACGGTCTGATGTTTTCCTTCCTCAAAAGGGAGAAGCTAAAAGAGTTGGTGGGACTGGTGGATGTATTTTCCGTAAGTTTAAACGCGGGGGATAAGGAAACCTACAACAGGGTTATGAGGCCCTTTCAAAGGGATGCCTTTAATTTGGTCCTTGAATTTATAAGGGAGGCAAAGAGGCTTAACTTTAAGGTGGTGGTCTCTGCGGTAAATTACGAAGGTGTTGACGTAGAAAAGGTTAAAAAAATCTGTAAGGACTTGGGGGTTGAATTTAAACTTAGGGAGTTTGAGGTGGTTGGTTGAAGGGGAGAATCCTCTTAGGGGTTTGTGGAGGGGTAGCCCTCTACAAAAGCTTAGAACTTTTAAGACTTTTAAAAAAGAATGGCTTTGAAGTTAAGGTGATACTTACCCCCTTTGCCAAAAAGCTTGTAAGTCCAAAGCTCTTTTACGCCCTGGGAGCTGAGGAGGTCCTCTTTAAGTGGAGGGGAGCCTTTGAACACATAAACCTTTCAAGGTGGGCAGACCTCTTTATAATAGCCCCCCTTACCGCAAACACCACATCAAAAATTTACCACAGGCTCGGGGACAACCTCTTAACCACAACCCTTTTGGCCTACGGGGGTAAGGTCCTCTTAGTCCCATCCGCAAACACCCTAATGTTTGAAAAGGTTAAACCCTACTTAAAGGAGCTGGAAGAGAGGGGTTATAGGGTCCTATACCCGGACTTTGGGGAGCTGGCCTGCGGTGAGGTTGGAGAGGGGAGGATGCCAGAGCCCAAGAGAATCTTAGAGGAAGTTTATTACCTTTTAAAGGACAAACCCTTAAAGGGTAAAAGGGTTTTAATCACCGCGGGGGCAACCAGGGAGTTTATAGACAGGGTGAGGTTTTTGTCAAACCTATCTTCCGGGAAGATGGGAATAAGCCTTGCAAGGGTAGCCTACTGGCTTGGGGCGGAAGTAACCCTCATTAAGGCCTTCACCCAGGAGGAGGCCCCAAGCCACATAAGGACTTATGAAGTTTCAAGCACAAAGGAGTTACTCCAAAAGACCTTAGAACACATGGACTGGGCAAACATACTGATAATGAACTCCGCGGTCTCCGATTACAGGCCAGTGCAAAGGTTTGAGGGTAAGATGAAAAAAACGGAGGAGAGGATAAGCCTGACCTTGGAAAGGACCGAGGACATCCTCTTAGAAGTTTCTAAAAGGTTTAAGGGTAAAACCTTGGTGGGCTTTTGCTTGGAAGAGGAGGGGAGGCTCTTAGAGGAGGGTTTTAGGAAATTAAAGGAAAAGAGTCTAAGTGCAATAGTTTGCAACCCCATCTCCGTCATGGGCTCTGAAAAATTTAAGGGCTACCTCATCACCAGGGAAGGCAAAACCTACCCAATAGAGGGGGACAAGTTAAGGGCCAGCGAGAAAATTTTAAGGTTGGTGTTATAATTAATTAATAGAAGGGCGCGTAGCTCAATGGCAGAGCGGGCGGCTCATAACCGCCAGGTTGGGGGTTCGAGTCCTCCCGCGCCCAGACCCCTTATTAGTTGCTTTTAAGGATAGGGACCAGAAAGAGCAAGTTGGCCCTCTGGCAGGCAAACTACGTAAAGGAGCTTTTACAAAGGAGGGGCTTTGAGGTAGAGCTGGTAAAGATTACCACGAGCGGTGACAAAATCTTAGACTCCCCCCTTTCAAAGATTGGGGGTAAGGGGCTCTTTGTAAAGGAAATAGAAAATGCCCTTTTAAGGGGTGAAGTGGACCTTGCGGTTCATTCGTGTAAGGACGTCCCCACCAAAATACCAAGGGGCCTAAAAATAGTGGCCATAACAAAGAGGGAGGACCCAAGGGACGTTTTAATAACGAGGGAGGGAAAGGGTTTGGAAGATTTAAGGGAAGGGGCAAAGGTAGGGACCTCCTCTTTAAGGAGAAGGGTTCAGATTTTAAGGAGGAGGAAAGACCTAAGGGTGGAAAACCTTAGGGGGAACGTGGACACAAGACTCAGGAAGCTGGACGAAGGCCTTTACGATGCCATCGTCCTATCTTACGCGGGAGTAAGGAGGATGGGTTTTGAAGGTAGGATAACCCAGGTTCTGGACTTTATACCCGCGGTAGGCCAAGGAGCCCTGGCCATAGAGGTTAGGGAGGGGGACGAAAAGGTCATAAGGGCGGTGGAATTTTTGAACGACCAAAGGTCCTACCTGGAAGTTATGGCTGAAAGGAGCTTCTTAGAAGTCTTAGAAGGTGGATGTCAGGTTCCAATGGGAGCCCTCGCTAAGGTTTTAAACGGTAAGGTATTTATAGAGGGCTTTATAGCGGATTTGGAAGGGGAAAGATTTTACCTTTCAAGGGAGGAGGGGGATTTAAGGGAGTTTAGGGAGGTTGGGAAAAGGCTTGCTGAGAAGCTCCTCAGGATGGGAGGTGAGGAGGTATTAAGGGAGATTTTTTAAGCTCCATGGGAATACCAAAAAGATTTTGGTCCGTAGAATTTCAGGAGGTCTTAAAGGGCCTACCCTTTAAGGAAAGGGAAAAGCTCTTAAAGTTCTTAGAGGGGTTTAAGGAAAGCTCGGGCCTGATAATCTACGGTAAGCCCCAGTCTGGAAAAACTACCCTTTTGTGTGCCCTCTTAAAGGAAATATACAGGAGGCACAAAGTTAAAGGCTACTACACCTCTTTTAGCAGGGTCTTCCTCTACCTGAGGAGGGGGGGAGACCTAAAACAACTTTACAGCTTCCTGGTGGGTAGGAGGCTCCTTGCCTTTGACGACTTGGGGGACGAGGTTTTGGGAAACTGGGAAAAAAACTTCATGGGCCAGGTTCTGGAGGAAAGGTTTAACAACTTTAAAGTTACACTGGTGGGGACCAGGTATTCCCTAAGACTTAACGAACTATCCACCGAAGATACCCTAAGGGACAGACTAGGAGACACCCTATACCTTAGAATCTTAAAGCTTGGAAGGGTAGTTAATGTTAGTCCTTAGCTTCCTTTTAAGCCTATCTTTAAGCTTTTCCCTAACTTTAACCTCAACGCCCCAGCTTGCAAAAATTCTGAGGGAGTGCTCCAAAGAGGATGTATCCTCCCTCTTAAAGGAGGGTGAGAGCATACACCTTTTTAAGATGAACTTAACTAAGGTAAAGAAGTTAAGTAAGGCAAGGCTTTTAATAATCTTAGGC